>CALEMG010000178.1 GCA_937910835.1 uncultured Alphaproteobacteria bacterium
TGAAGGCGATCAAGGCAGCGGTCAAACTGATCGCGAACGCCAAGCGGCCGATCTTCTATACCGGCGGCGGCGTCATCAATTCCGGCCCGAAGGCTTCGAAGCTGTTGACCCAACTCGTCCGGCTGACCGGCCATCCGATCACCAATACCCTGATGGGGCTGGGTGCCTATCCGGCCTCCGACAAGCAATTCCTCGGGATGCTGGGAATGCACGGCACCTATGAGGCCAACCACGCCATGCATGACTGCGATGTGATGGTTTGTATCGGCGCGCGCTTCGATGACCGGATCACGGGGCGGCTGGATGCCTTTTCGCCCAAATCGAAGAAGATCCATGTCGATATCGATCCCTCCTCGATCAACAAGAATATTCAGGTGGATATCCCGATTGTCGGAGATGTCGCGCATGTTCTTGAGGATATGATCAAGGTCTGGAAATCGGAAGTCCACAAGCCGGAGGCGGTAGCGACGAAAAAATGGTGGGCGCAGATCGAAGAGTGGCGCGCGAAGGATTGCCTGAAGTTCGAGCAGAAGGGCAAGGCCATCAAGCCGCAATACGCGTTGCAGCGCCTGAACGAGCTGACTAAGGGCATGGATCGCTATTTCACAACGGAGGTGGGGCAGCGCCAGATGTGGGCGGCGCAGTATCTGCAATTTGATGAACCGAACCGCTGGATGACCTCGGGCGGCCTTGGCACCATGGGTTATGGTCTGCCCGCCGCGATGGGCGTGCAGATTGCCCATCCGGACGCGCTGGTGGTCGATGTCGCCGGGGAAGCTTCAACGATGATGAATATCCAGGAGCTTTCCACCATCCTGCAATACCGCCTGCCGGTGAAGGTTTTCATCCTCAACAATGAATATATGGGCATGGTACGCCAGTGGCAGGAACTGCTGCATGGCGGGCGCTATTCGGAAAGCTATATGGAAAGCCTCCCCGATTTTGTGAAGCTGGCGGAGGCATTCGGCTCCACGGGTTTGCGCTGTACCGATCCCGATAAAGTCGATGATTGCATCAAGGAAATGATCTCCATCAAAGGGCCTGTTGTTGTCGATATGATCGTCGATAAAGCGGAGAATGTCTTTCCCATGGTTCCCTCCGGCGCGGCGCATAATGAAATGTTGCTTGGTGGTGAGGCGGACGACGCGGGACCGAAGGTTACCTCCGATGGGCTGTCGCTGGTCTAGCGCTTGCCGATTTCGTTCGAAAAGCTATGGATTTAACGCTTATGCTGGTTTACAAGAGACCCGCGCTTGCAAAGGGGTTGTCTGAATAATGACTGAAGATACCGAAATATTCCGCCATACCATCTCCGTTCTCGTCGATAATGAGTTCGGTGTGCTGGCGCGCGTGGTCGGCCTTTTCTCCGGTCGCGGATATAACATTGAAAGCCTGACCGTGGCCCGCGTGGATGAGGCGGAAAACCTCTCGCGGATTACCATCGTTACCACCGGCACGCTGATGGTGATCGAGCAGATCAAGGCACAGCTGGGCCGGCTGGTGCCGGTGCACAAGATTGCCGACCTCACCATAGACGGGCCAAGCGTTGAGCGTGAGATGGCGCTGGTGAAGGTGGTCAGCAAGGGCGAGAAACGGGTTGAGGCGCTGCGCATGGCGGATATTTTTCGTGCCCGCGCGGTCGATACGACAGAGGATTCCTTTATCTTTGAAGTTACGGGTGTTCCCGACAAGGTCAAGGCCTTTATCGGCCTGATGAAACCGCTCGGCAAGGCGGAAGTCTGCCGGACCGGGGTCGTTGCGGTTCATCGCGGCACTGATGTCATCTAGGGCGATTCACCACCGAATTTGAATACGGATAGAAGTTTATAATCGAGAAGGAAAGATACGATGCGCGTTTATTACGACAGCGATGCCGATGTTAACCTGATCAAAGGCAAGAAAGTTGTCATCGTCGGCTATGGCAGCCAGGGCCATGCCCATGCCAACAACCTGAAGGATTCCGGCGCTGAGAATGTGGCCGTCGCACTTCGGGCGGGCTCAAGCTCTGCTGCCAAGGCGGAAGGCGCAGGGCTTCAGGTCATGACGCCGGCGGATGCCGCCAAATGGGGCGACGTGATCATGATGCTGACCCCGGACGAGCTGCAGGCGGACATCTATGAAGAGGAACTGGCGCCGAACATGAAAGACGGTGCGGCGCTTGTCTTCGCTCATGGCTTGAATGTGCATTTCAACCTGATCGTCCCGCGCTCCGATATGGATGTATTCATGATCGCGCCGAAGGGCCCGGGCCACACGGTTCGCTCTGAATATCAGCGCGGTGGCGGTGTACCCTGCCTCGTGGCCGTTCATCAGGATGCATCCGGCAACGCGCTTGATATCGCCCTCTCTTATGCCTCCGCCATCGGTGGCGGCCGCGCCGGTATCATCGAGACGACCTTCAAGGAAGAATGCGAAACTGATCTCTTCGGCGAGCAGGCGGTTCTCTGCGGCGGTCTTGTGGAGCTCATCCGTGCCGGCTTTGAAACCCTGGTCGAGGGCGGATATGCTCCGGAAATGGCCTATTTCGAATGCCTGCATGAAGTGAAGCTGATCGTCGACCTGATCTATGAAGGCGGCATCGCGAACATGAACTACTCCATCTCCAATACCGCGGAATATGGGGAATACGTCACCGGTCCGCGCATCGTTACACCGGAAACCAAGGCGGAAATGAAGCGTGTTCTGGATGATATCCAGTCGGGTCGTTTCACCCGCGATTGGATGCTGGAGAACAAAGCGCGTCAGACGAGCTTCAAGGCGATCCGCGCCCGCAACGACGCCCATGAGATTGAGGAAGTCGGTGAGCGCCTTCGCGCGATGATGCCCTGGATTGCGGAAGGCCGTCTGGTCGACAAATCCAAGAACTAGGCGTTCTTTTACATTTCGATTTAAAAAGCCGGCCGTTGCGCCGGCTTTTTTATTTTGTCTGCCCAAGGAATGAGGGTGAGGGTATTCGAATGAATTTTTTTAAATGTTCCTTCTAATTTATGGTTAATGACATTTGCGTAATTGTCCCATCTGCTTTACAATTCAATTGCCCGAAGTTGAGAAAAAATCATATTTGTCTGCGTATGGTGGGAAAAAATTAACTATCTTCTGCAATGATTGGTTTATGTTGCCGATGCCCGTTAAGACAGGCGTCACCGGTGACATAGGGCGTGGGTGTCGGCACCTTAGGCAGGAGACGCAATTGGGTCTGTGGCAGATATAGGATGTTGGTGCGCGTTGTGTGGAAATTGCGGGGTTCGGGAACTGGACCTCTTCAAATGAGTGTGTGAGGCAGCTTAATGTTAAACGGATTACTCGGCTGGATGTCAGCCGATATGGCCATCGACCTTGGAACCGCGAACACGCTGGTTTATGTCAAAGGCCGTTGTATCGTACTGAATGAACCATCGGTGGTAGCAATCCTGCATAACATGGGCAAGAAGCAGGGTCTGGCCGGTGGTGATGAAGCAAAGATGATGCTGGGCCGGACACCGGGCAATATCGAGGCCATTCGCCCCCTTCGTGACGGTGTCATCGCCGATTTCGAAATTGCCGAGGAAATGATCCGGCACTTTATCCATAAAGTTCACCATCGCCGCAGCTTTGCGCGTCCCTTGATCATTATCTGCGTTCCGGCGGGTTCCACCGCCGTTGAGCGTATAGCGATTAAGGAAGCGGCCGAGAATGCCGGCGCGCGTCAGGCGATCCTGATTGATGAGCCGATGGCCGCCGCGATTGGCGCCGGGCTCCCCGTGACCGAGCCGACCGGCTCCATGGTCGTTGATATTGGCGGCGGCACAACGGAAGTCGCCGTTCTTTCCCTCGGTGGCATCGTCTATTCGAAAAGTGTCCGCGTGGGCGGCGACAAGATGGATGAGGCGATTATCGCCTATATCCGTCGCAATCATAACCTGCTCGTCGGTGAAAGCTCGGCCGAGCGGATCAAGAAACTGATCGGGTCAGCCTGTGCGCCGGAAGACGGTGAAGGCGAGACTATGGAAATCCGGGGTCGCGACCTGATGAACGGCGTGCCGAAGGAACTGATCATCAGCCAGCGGCAGATTGCCGAAAGCCTTGCCGAACCGGTGGGTGCCATTATCGAGGCTGTGAAGGTCGCGTTGGAACACACTGCGCCGGAACTCGCCGCCGATATCGTGGACAAAGGCATTATTCTGACTGGTGGTGGTGCATTGCTCGGCAATTTCGATCATGTATTGCGTCAGGCGACGGGTCTTCCCGTTTCCATCGCTGAGGAGCCGCTCTCCTGTGTCGCCATTGGCACGGGCCGCGCACTCGAAGAAATTAAAACGCTCCGTCACGTACTTAGCGGAGAAAGCTAAACCCTTGGGCGAACGGAATTCTGGTCCGGAGGGCAGGTGAATGGCACCTCGACAGGGGAAGGTATTTAAACTGGCATGGCCGCTGAAAACGATTATTCAGCGTTCTGCCTTCCTTGCGCTTATTTCCCTCGCGATTGCGCTTCTTTTTCTCGGCAAAGCCAATGTTGGCGTGGTCGAGAAAATGCGCACCTCGGCCACTGATTTTCTTGCCCCGATCCTCGCCACCATCTCCGAACCCGTCGACGCCTTTCACAAAGGGGTTGCTCGCGTTCAGAAGCTGACCAGCCTGGTAGAGGAAAATGAACGCCTGCGCGAGGAGAATGCCCGCCTGCTCAAATGGCAAGCTGCGGGCCGCACTCTGGAACAGGAAAATGAGAATTTTCGCCAACTCCTGAACGCCTTGTCCGATCCGCTGGTGCTGCCGATTACGGCGCGCGTGGTGGGCGATAGCGGCGGCCCCTTTGTTCGCACCTTGTTATTGAACGCCGGTCGCCGCGATGGTGTCCGTGTCGGGCAGGCCGTGGTTGCGCCGCTCGGTTTGGTCGGTCGTATCGCCGAGGTGGGGGAGCGTTCATCGCGGGTTCTACTGCTGACGGACCTCAACTCCCGTATTCCCGTGGTGATGGAAAAATCACGCCACAAAGGCATTCTGATCGGCGATAACTCATCCTTGCCGCAGCTGGATTTCCTGCCGACCAACGCGAAGGTAGCGCCGGGCGACCGCGTCGTCACCTCCGGTGATGGTGGCATGCTTCCGGCGGGACGCCCCATCGGCTTTATTTCTTCCAGTTCCGACCGGGGCATCCGGGTGCAGGCCTATGCCGACTGGACCCGTCTGGAATATGTCAGCGTGTTGCGCTATGATTTGCCGGGCATGAGCAGCCCGGAGATGAACCCCGGCGATCTTGGTGAAAGCAGATTGGATGCAAAGTGAACCCGACATTCGCCTATCAGTTTAACCGGTTTCTTCGCGGCAGTGTGCCGTTTGCGATAACGGTGCTGCTGGCGTTGATGAGTGTGGTTCCGATTGGAATTTCCGGATACGCTATTGTCACCCCATCCTTTGCCGCAATATCCGTCTTTTACTGGAGCATTCACCGGCCCTATCTGATGGCACCGCCGCTCTGCTTTGTACTGGGCCTCCTGTCGGATTGCCTGACCGGCGCGCCGCTCGGCCTGTCGTCCTTCCTCTATCTATTGATCCACGCTATAGCAGTGTCGCAGCGACGGATTTTTATCGGCAAAGCCTTTGTCCTCACCTGGTTCGGTTATTTCCTGATCGCCTTTATCATCGCCATGCTGAGCTGGATTATTGCCTGCCTCTATTCGCTTGCCTTCCTGCCATTGACGCCGATCCTTGTGCAATATGCGCTGTCGCTGCTGGTTTTTCCGTTGTTCGCCTGGGGCTTCGGCATGCTTCAGAATAACCTGTTGAGGCTGACCTGATGGCGGGCGATCAGCATAAGGAAAAAGGCAAGACTTTTACCCGCCGCTCTCTCCTGATGGCGGGCGGGCAGGCGGTACTGATGTCGGCGCTGGCCGGGCGGCTTTACTATCTGCAGGTCATTCATTCGGATGAATATTCGATGCTGGCCGATGCAACCCGGATGAACCTCCGGTTGCTGCCGCCGCTTCGGGGCCGGGTCGTTGACCGTTTCGGTGTCGAGATTGCCAGCAACCGCCATAATTACCGTGTCGTGCTGATCCCCGAACAGACCAAGAGCATTGAGGCCACCCTCGATGCGCTAGAAGAGTTCGTTCCCCCAGAGATGATCGACCGCGAACGCGTCCTGAAGGATGCCAAGCGCAAGCGGAGTTTTGTGCCCATTCCCGTTGCCGACAATCTGACATGGGAGCAGTTCGCACGCATCAATGTCAACAGCCCGAACCTGCCGGGCATCCAGATGGATGTCGGCTCGACTCGGGACTACCCCTATGGACGGCTGTTTGGTCATATCGTCGGTTATGTTGGCGCGGTGTCGGAGAAAGACCTGCAAAATCAGGAGTATGATCCACTTCTGGAACTTCCGGAGTTTCGCATCGGCAAGAGCGGGATCGAGAAATACTACGACAAGACATTGCGCGGCAAGGCGGGCCTCAGCCGGGTAGAGGCCAATGCCTACGGCCGTATCATCCGGGAGTTGAATCGACAGGAGGGGATATCGGGTAATGACGCGGTTCTCACCCTCGATAAGCAGCTTCAGGATTTTGTCGTGCGCCGCATGGGAGAAGAAAGTGCGGCAGCCGAAGTAATCGATATTCATTCGGGCGCTATCCTCTCCATGGTGTCGGAGCCGTCCTTCGATCCGAATGCTTTTGCGCGTGGCATCAGCTCTGCCGAGTGGAAGGCACTGATCGAGGATCCCAAACGTCCGCTTGGTAACAAGGCGATTGGTGGGCAGTATCCGCCGGGGTCTACTTTCAAGATGGTCGTTGCCCTCGCGGCGCTGGAATCAGGCGTGATCACGGCGGGGCATGAGGTTTTCTGCAATGGTCACACACAGCTCGGCAAACATCGGTTTCATTGCTGGAAGCGCGGCGGCCATGGCAAGCTTAATCTGGAAGATGCGATTTCCCAGTCCTGCGATATCTATTTCTATGACATTGCCCGAAAAGTCGGCGTCGATAAGATCGCCGAGATGGCACATCGCTTCGGCCTAGGTGAGGAGCTCAATATCGACATGCTGGGCGAGCGCGATGGCCTGATTCCGACAAAAGCCTGGAAGCTGGCGGTGCAGGGTGTGCCCTGGCAGCTGGGGGAGACATACAATACCGGCATCGGTCAGGGTTTTGTGCTGGCGACCCCGCTACAACTCGCGGTGATGACAGCGCGGCTCGCCAATGGTGGCAAGAAGGTCTCGCCGCGGCTTGTTCGCTCGATCACTGGTGAAGCGGTGGAAGGGGCGGTGCTCCCGCATCCAGAGCCGGAACTTGCAAATCTCGATTTGGGTGTCAGCCAAAAGGCCTTAAAGCACGTTCTTAATGGTATGTATAAAGTGGTAAACGGCTCACGTGGATCAGCCCGCGCCGCAAAAATCCGTATTGAGGGCTGGGAAATGGCGGGCAAGACCGGCACTGCACAGGTTCGTCGCATCTCTCGCAAGGAGCGCATCGAAGGAGTGCGCAAATCCGATGAAAAACCGTGGGAGGAGCGGGATCACGCCCTCTTCGTTGGTTTCGCGCCATTTGATGATCCGCGTTACGCGGTCTCCGTAATTGTTGAGCATGGCGGTAGCGGCTCCGGCGCGGCGGCGCCCATTGCCCGTGACCTTTTGCAGGAAACGCTCCGTCTCGATCCCTTGCGCAAGCCCAGCTATGATATCGCCATTCGCCGCCAAAACGGAGGCGGGGATGCTTAGGGAACTTGGCGCCAAAAATGTGCAGGTATCGTTCTCAAGGAAGTTATGGGATATCAACTGGGGCTTTGTCCTGCTGATCTGCGCGACCGCCTCCATCGGCTTTTTGATGCTGTATTCTGCGGCCAATGGCAATCTGGAGCCCTGGGCCTCACGTCAGATGATGCGCTTTGGCGCGGGCCTGATCCTGATGTTCGTGGTGGCCCTTGTGGATATCCGTATCTGGCTCAATCTCGCCTATCCGCTGTACGGCATTGCGCTCGCGCTTCTCGGCGCGGTCGAGGTGATGGGGGTTATCGGTATGGGCGCGCGGTGATGGATCGATTTGGGTCCGTTTCAGTTGCAACCGTCCG
>CALEMG010000179.1 GCA_937910835.1 uncultured Alphaproteobacteria bacterium
TTCCACCGCTGTGTCGGCTAAGGTCGAGAGAACGCCGGTGACCTTCATCAGCTCCCAGACTTTCCCCATGTCCGAAAGCGCCGTGAGCAGGGCAATCCGCCGCTTTGCTATCCGGAGTGCAGCCATCACCGCGTCGCGCTCTGTCTCCAGGTCGCAATCCGCATGGAGCGCGTTATATATCCAGCTCAGCGTCCGCTCCGTGCCTTCCTCAACCAGATAACGA
Source organism: uncultured Alphaproteobacteria bacterium (assembly GCA_937910835.1). GTDB lineage: Bacteria > Pseudomonadota > Alphaproteobacteria > Sneathiellales > Sneathiellaceae > Sneathiella. Next base: position 224 of record CALEMG010000179.1, read on the forward strand.
AGAAGATGCGGCTCGGCCAATAGGCATCTCGATAAAAACGGGCTGTTACCGAAAATGCTCGCAAGGATTTTGGATCCAGCATCCGTGCCCTCAAGCCGTGCGGCGAAGGCCGTGAGGTCGGGATCTCGGCGGTGACCTCCCGCCAGCTTTCAAGGCCGACGGCGAGCATTTCCGCATCGCCGGGCGCGGGAAGTTCCGCCATCACGTCGGGGAACGGAATTTTTTCTATTTCTGCGATATCCTGCATTCCTAATCCGGGTTGCATGGGTTACGATACTAGGACCAATTATCAGGACAGACTTTTTTTATACAAGCCTTATTAAAAGCGAATATTTCAGTTGGTTAGAAGCACTTCCAGATTATTGTACCGGACCCTGATGGGGGTCGTCGTGCTTGTCTTTATCGTTGCGCTTGCGCTGGTCGCGGGGCTGTCGCGCGGACCGATGTCGCTGTCTTTTATCGAACCCTATGTGGTGCAGATACTGGAAGCGCAATATCCGGATGTTGATTTTTCCTTTCAGAACCTGGAATTGGAATGGAACGCCCGCGACAAAAACCTGATGGTGGCGATCGACGATCTTGAGATAGCGGACGAGAAACGCCGGGCTGCCTCCATCCCCTATGTGACAATGGTGTTCAGTGGCGCGGCGATGCTCCGGGGCCGGATCGCACCGGCGGAGCTGGAATTCACTGGCCTTAAAATCCGCCTGACCCGAAACAAGAACGGTGAGATCAAGTTCGGCTATGAGCATAGCCTGATGGCTGAAGACAACAAGCCTACACAGCCCGCGCCCGAGACTGAAGAGAGTCTGGAGGAGGTCGCCTTGGAGGATGGCTACCTCGGTATCCTGAAGGAGTTGAGCCGGGAGCCTGACCCGGAAAGCCTGACCGGCTATCTCAAACGGCTGGAACTATATGATTCCGCCGTTTTTATCGAGGATGAAATATTGGGCCGCTTCTGGCGGGTGACCGGGGTCGATGTCTTTGTCTGGCGCGAAGAGCGGGGCCTGCGCGGGCAGGCCAGCGGAAACATCAAGGTTGGGAACGAGAATGTCTCTGTGGTGGCGCTCGGTGATTATGACCGGGAGTTCAAACGCACGCAGATCGACGGACAGTTCAATGACTTGCCGCTCCCGCTGGTCGGGGAGCAGGTGGCGGAACTGGAGATGCTGAAAGGCATTGACCTGTCCTTGTCCGGGCATGTCAATCTCGACCTCGATGAGAAATTTAGCTTCGATACCCTGGGCTTCGATGTGACCGCGGATGCCGGTGCCGTCGATCTGCCGGATTTATATAAGCAGCCTTTGACAATCGATGCCCTCACAGTTTCGGGGGAAGTGACGGGCGACTTCAGGAAAGTCACTCTCGAAAATGTAAAGGCCGAAACCCTGGGCGCAGCAGTCGAGATAGAAGGGGTTGTCGAGATGGCGGAGGAGGGCAAAGGCCTGACGCTTGCGGGCGACCTCAGCAATCTCAAGGGCATCGATCTCGGGCGGTTTTGGCCCTATTCCATGGCGAGCAACGGTTATAACTGGGTGACGAAGAATATTCGCGACGGCATAGTGCCGAAGGCGAGCTTTACGATCGACTTGCCGCCCGGCACGCTGGAAAGCGGGGATATCCCGAAAGATTCCGTGGTCCTCAAATTCGATTTGAAGGGCGGATCGGCTGATTATTATGCGCCGCTTCCCAGGGTCACCGACATTGACGGGAGTGGGGTGCTGACGGAAACCGGGGTCACGATCAGCGGCCTGACCGGCAAGCTGGGTAGCCTCGATGTGACGTCCGACAAAGTGATCATTAACGAGTTCGATAAATATGACCAGCTTGCCGATATCGTCATCCGCGTGACAGGCAGCAGCCGGGAAATCTTTACCTTCCTCGATCTGGAGCCGCTCGGCCTCGCGTCTCCTTACGGCATTGTCCCTGCTGCGATGACGGGGACAGGGACGGTCGATGCCTCTTTCAAGTTTCCGCTGCGCTTCGATTTGAAGCTTGAGAATGTTGAATATGCTGCGAAGGGCGATTTTACTGCTGCCACCATCCCGGACGTGGCGGGAGACGTGACCCTTACCAAGGGCGCGCTGAACGTTGCCGTTGATCCGAAAGGGGTGCAGGTGGCGGGATCTGCGGCGCTCAATGACGTGCCGGCGGAGATTGAGGCGGAAAGCTGGTTTTCCGGCGCGAAGGAAGGATATCGCCGCTATGTCCTGAACGCGGTACCGGATGATGCGGATCGGAAAGCACTTCATGTTTCGACGCCATTCCTGCAGGGACCGATGACGACGGAGATTACTTTAGAGACCGTGCCGGATGGCAGCGCGACAGGCAATGTCCGGATTGACCTTACGGAGACAACGGTAGTCGCCGATACACTGCACTGGTCCAAGGTGGCGGGTGTGGCCGGGCTATTCACAGCGGATATCAGCTCCACAGCGGCGGATGTGGCCACGCTTTCAAATATCAAGGTGACGGCGGGGGATCTGACCGCGGCGGGCACAGCGGTGATGAACAAGGATATGCTGACCGAACTCACCCTGCCTACGGTTCGCTACGGGGAGAATGACTTCAATGTCGACTTCACCCAATCGACGAAGGGGGAGATGAAGGTCGAGGTACATGGCGCGCAGTTTGACCTGAAACCCTTCGTGGTGGCGACTTATGATTTGAATGAGGCGGATATCGACGGCCCGGAACAGAGCCGCCTGATCGATATCCATGTCGAACTGGACCGGATGCTGCTTGATCAGGATCTGACCCTGAACAACGTCATCACGGACATGAATATCGACGGAAACTTGATCAGGACGGCCATGACCAAAGGCCAATTCGAGGGCGACAAGAGTTTCGAATTCAAGATCAACCCGTCACCTCTGGGCCGACAGATCAGCTTTTTCTCCGATGATGCGGGGTCGCTCTTTCGCGGACTGGATCTTTATGATGACTTCCGTGACGGCAAGTTGAAACTGACGGCTGAAATTGACGACAGCCTACCCTCCCGTCCGGCCAAAGGAACGATCGAGATCAAGGATGTGCGCGTCGTGAATGCGCCGGTGCTCGGCAAGATACTGACCCTCGGTTCTCTCGGCGGGATCGTTGATTTGCTACGCGGGGAGGGGATGGTCTTCGCCACGGTCGAGGGGCCGTTCACCTATGAGAAAGGGATTTTCAAGACGAAGGACTTCCGCGCCGTCGGGTCTATCGGTATCACGCTGACCGGCACGGTGGATCAACCGGCCAACGAGATCGACATGTTCGGTACGGTAATCCCGTCCTATACGCTAAATTCCATGCTTGGGAATATTCCCATTCTCGGTACGCTGCTCGTCGGCAAGAAGGGGGAGGGGATATTCGGCTTTTCCTACAAGGTGAAGGGTGGGCTGGAAGATACGGATATAAGCGTCAACGCTGTCTCGGCGCTGGCCCCCGGTATCCTCCGTCGCATGTTTTTCGAGCCTTGGGATCAGGACGATATTGAGCCCCCCTCGACCAGCAAGGACAGCCGCCCGAGCCCGTAGGCGTGCGTCAGACTGGCAGGATCAGATAATGTCGCTTCTTGCCCGCCGAAAGCTTGATCCGTCCTTCCGCATCGAGGCTATCGAGGGTGAGGACAGCTTTCTCATCGGCAATTTTCTCGTCATTGAGCCGCGCGCCGCCGCCCTTGATCAATTTCCGCGCTTCGGAATTTGAATTCGCAAGGCCCGTCCGCTGAAATAGCGTTGCGGCGGGAATGCCGCCTGCGAGGTCGTCTTTCGGGATTTCCAGCGTCGGCAACCCTTCGGCGGTCTCGCCCATCTCGAAGGTACGCCTTGCGGTTTCGGCTGCAGCCTCGGCCGCCTCCTTGCCATGGGCCATCTCGGTACAGGCATCGGCGAGGATTTTCTTCGCCTCGTTCAGCTCCGCCCCGTCGAGACTTTCCAGCCGCATAACTTCATCAAGCGGGATTTCGGTAAAGAGCCTGAGGAACTTTCCGACATCGGCGTCCTCGGTATTGCGCCAGAATTGCCAATAATCGTATGCGCTCAGCATATCCTCATTGAGCCACATGGCGCCGCCCGCCGTCTTGCCCATTTTTGCGCCCGAGGAGGTGGTCAGCAAGGGTGAGGTCATCCCGAACAGGGAAAAGCCATTCGTCCGTCGGCCGAGTTCAACACCATTGACGATATTGCCCCACTGATCGGAACCGCCAAGTTGCAGGCTGCAGTTATAGTTCTTCTTGAGTTCGACGAAATCATAGGCCTGCAGGATCATGTAGTTGAATTCAAGGAAGGTCATTGATTCCTCGCGTTCCAGTCGCAGCTTCACGCTATCAAAGGAGAGCATGCGGTTGATCGAGAAATGCGGCCCGTATTCGCGCAGGAAGGGGATATATTCGAGCTTGTCGAGCCAGTCCGCGTTATTGACCATGATGGCATCGGTCGGGCCGTCGCCAAAAGTGAGAAACTTCTCGAACACTTTCTTGATGCCGTCCATATTTTCCTGGATGACTTCATCGGTGATCAGCGGGCGGCTTTCGTCGCGCCCGGTCGGGTCCCCGACCTTTGTCGTCCCACCACCCATCAGCACGATCGGCTTGTGCCCGGCCTGTTGCAGACGGCGCAGGATCATGATTTGCATAAGGCTGCCCGCATGGAGGCTTTTCGCCGTGCAGTCAAAACCGATATAGGCGGTCACAATCCCTTCAGCAAAAGCTTTATCCAGCGCGTCTAAATCTGTACATTGATGCATATAGCCGCGTTCAGTGAAGACTTTCAGGAAGTCGGAGCGTAATTCGGTCATGGGACGTAATTCTGTTCTAATGAGGTTCAAGAGCGCCATCGTTTAGCACATATGGGGCGCATTTTAAAAGTGCGGGATGAGAAATGATGCACAATAAACAAAATCATGGTGAGAACGCGTCACTTCGCGCCCTCGGGCTGATGAGCGGAACATCGCTCGACGGGGTGGATGCGGCAATCATCGAAACCGACGGCATTGAGGTTTTCGATCATGGCCCTGTTCGCTCCACACCTTACGACCCGGCGTTCCGCGCGCGGTTGCGCGATGTTCTCGGGAAAGAGGCGGCACCCGCAGACCTGATCGCGGAATTCACCAGGGTGCAAGCGGATTTTGTGCTCGCACTGCTGGCGGCGAATAACCTCTCGCCTAGTGATATCGACCTGATTGGCTTTCACGGCCAGACGATTTTTCACGATCCCGCCAACCGACTTACTGTGCAGATTGGCGATGGCGCAATGATGGCGGAGCTGACGGGCATCGATACAGTTGCCGAATTTCGCCATGCGGATGTCGCGTCCGGCGGGGAGGGAGCGCCCTTCGCATCGCTCTATCACCGGGCGCTGGCGACGGAGCTTGCAGGGCCGCTCGCTTTGCTTAACCTCGGCGGGGTCGGCAATGTCACCTATATTGACGGCGATGAGGTGCTGGCCTTCGATACCGGGCCGGCCAATGCCCTGCTCGATGACTGGATATTAGCCCATACGGGCAACCCCTTTGATGAGGGCGGCAAGATTGCCGCGAGGGGGCAGGTGAATGAGGCGGTCCTTGCGCAACTGCTCGATAATCCCTATTTCGATCTGAAACCGCCCAAAAGCCTTGATCGCGATGAATTTCCGGTGGCGGCGGCCGTCAGCGGCCTTAGCCTTGAGGAAGGGGCAGCGACCTTGCTGCATTTCACAAGCGAGAGCATCCGCCGGGCGCTGGCCCATCTGCCGGGGAAACCGGCACGCTGGTTGCTGACCGGCGGCGGGCGGAAGAACCCGGCGCTGGTGCAGGCGATTGAGGCGGTCGCTCAGGTCCCGGTGGAACCGGTGGAGGCTGTCGACTGGCGCGGCGATGATCTGGAGGCGGAGGCCTTTGCCTTTCTCGCCGTCCGGAGTGTACGCGGCCTTCCCTTAAGCCTGCCGACGACGACGGGCGTGCCGGAACCAATGACGGGCGGGCAATTTTATCCCGCGCCGTCCAAAGAACGCGTGAGGGCTTAAGGTCAGTCTTCCTCTTCGTCCTCGCCGTTCAGGCGCATGTCGAGATAGTCATCGACGGATACCATCAGCTTATCGAGGGTGTTCTCGAAGAAATGATCGGCGTCGGGAATTTCATCATAGTGAATGGTGATGCCCTTTTGCGCCTTCAGCTTTTCAACCAGCTTCTTGATGTCTTTTCGCGGCACCAGAACGTCTTGGTCACCATGAATGATGATGCCGGAAGACGGAC
>CALEMG010000180.1 GCA_937910835.1 uncultured Alphaproteobacteria bacterium
AACAATACCAACGGTCTGTCCTTCCATCCGGCCAAAGCCGGTGATGATGTTCTTCGCAAAATTCGGCTGAATTTCGAAGAAATCCCCCTCATCAACCAGCTTCTCCACCAGTTCCATCATGTCATAGGGCTTGTTGGCATTGGCGGGGACCAGCGTGTTAAGCGATTTTTCCTTGCGGTCCGGATCATCGAAGCTGTCGCGCACCGGGGAAGATTCTAGATTGCTGGAGGGAAGAAAATCGACAAGACGGCGAACCTCCGTCAGGACTTCCATATCATTGTCATAGGCGTTGTCGGCAACAGATGACTTGCTGGTATGTGTACTTGCACCGCCGAGTTCTTCCGCCGTCACGGTTTCATTGGTAACAGTTTTCACCACATCAGGGCCCGTCACAAACATGTAGGAGCTGTCGCGGACCATGAAGATAAAGTCGGTCATCGCCGGGGAATAAACCGCGCCGCCCGCACAGGGGCCCATAATGACGGAGATTTGCGGCACAACACCGGAGGCCATCACATTGCGCTGGAAGACTTCCGCATAGCCCGCGAGGCTGTCTATCCCTTCCTGAATACGGGCGCCACCTGAATCATTGAGGCCGATGACCGGCGCGCCGACCTGAACGGCCTTATCCATAATCTTGCAGATTTTCTTAGCGTGATATTCGGAAAGAGAACCACCGAATACGGTGAAGTCCTGACTAAAGACAAACACCAGCTTGCCGTTGATCGTGCCATGGCCAGTAATGACGCCATCGCCCGTAACCGTTTCCTCCTGCATGCCGAAATCTACGCAGCGATGCTCAACGAACATGTCCCATTCTTCGAAGGAGCCTTCGTCGAGAAGCAGACTGATCCGTTCGCGCGCGGTGAGCTTTCCTTTGCTATGCTGCGAGTCGATCCGTTTCTGACCGCCGCCAAGCCGCGCTCTGGCCCGCTTCTCTTCAAGCTGCTGAATGATGTCCTGCATGTCCTCTCCTCAGGTAATAATGCCGCCTAATTTCAGAAAGCGCACGCTTGCCGCCAGGCTTTCCTTGTTTTTATTTCGCCGATCGACAGCTTCCGCATCCGATCCCCAGAATTCCATCACATGGGTCTCATCAAGTTCGCTGATCTCAAAAGCCTCTTCCGCTGTGATATGTCCATCCAGCACCGCCAGCGCAATCACCAGAGACCCACATAATGAGGTAATATTATGAAGCGGCGCAAGCGTCATATCATTTTGTGCCGCCACTACATCCCGCATCCGCGTCAGCGCTTCTTCCGGCTGCTGTATATGCATGATGCCCTGGCAGGTTTTTAAAGTAACGTTATAACGCGTCTCGATCCATTCCAGCATCGGATTCCACGCTGCCGACTGCTTCGCGACCAGACTCATCGGATGGCTCGCCCGGTAACAGACAAGATCCGTTCCGCCATAGCCCGCGATTTCCTCGATCACTTTGTCCCGCTGCGGGGTGACCCGGTCAATAGCGGTTGCCGCCGTCTGCATGAGATGCATCGTCGTTGGATCGATCTCCGTAACTTGCGCATCCCATTCTTCGGCAATAGCAACCGCAAGCGCATGGGTCGGCAGACGCAAATGCTCCTTGGCAGGTGTTTTGATCCTCCGCCCATCGAGCAGAACGGAAAAAGTTCCGCCCTCTTCCTCTGCTGTCACTTTTTTGTAAAAGCGTTTCATCCCTGCCCGCTCTCGCGCCTTCAACCTAACAGTCGTTTGGCTTATAGCGAATATGCGGGGAAAAGCAAGGTCAGACTATGATTTTTTCGCAAAACCTCAGGCCGCATCCACAATTTCCAGCAACTCATCAAACCGGCCGATAAGCCGTTCTGCTCCACTCTCAAGCAGTTCGGCCTCGTCATGATAGCCCCAGGTCACACCGATCCCCCGGCAGCCTGCATTTTTCGAGAGCAACATATCGAAGCTGGTGTCGCCAATCATAAATGTCCGCTCCGGCAATGCTCCCGCTGCCATCATTGCCTTTTCCAGCATCTGTGGATGTGGTTTTCCGGGATTATGATCGGGGGTCTGCAGGGAGCCGAAATAACCATCGAGGCCATGTTGCTCAATTACTGCGTTCACGCCGCGCATGGATTTCCCCGTGGCAACCGCCATGGCGATATTCCGCCTCGCGAGATGTTCCAGCACCTCTCGCACACCATCGAATAGCGGTTCATGATGATCGGCCTGCAGCCGCCTTTGAAAAAATGCCTGTTTATAACCCGTGACGACCTGCTCCAACTGAGCATCACTTAAGGGCGCTTGCGCAAGATGACGCACCGCCACATCCGGGTTAAGACCAATCGAGCGGCGGATCAGATTATCTTCAGGCGCAGACAATCCCGCCCTTTCAAACGCCGAGCGCATACAGGCGATGACATTATGTGCGCTATCCACAAGCGTGCCGTCACAATCGAAGACCACAAGGATATCAGGCGCCGTATTTATCATCTATACCTGCCGTATAAGAGAACGGGCCGGCGAAAAAATCACCGGCCCTGACTACTTTACTGATTTTGCGACCGATTGACAGCGCTTGTGATCGCCTTGAGGGAGGCTGTCACGATATTCGCATGTCGACCGACACCAAAGATCGGCTCGCCTTTGTCATCGCGAATATCAACATAGACGACAGCCACTGCGTCATCAACAACGCCTGATCAATGATCACAATACTCATTGACATAGAGATCAAAGCCATCGGCCTGCTTGAGGGCGGACATATAGGCATCAATCGGCCCAGTGCCAATGCCTTCGACCGTGCGCTCCTTGCCTTTCTCACGGATGGTTGCGATCAGTTTGCGCCGCTCGGATGCATGGGTATCGACTGTCGTCTGATGATCGACGAATTCAAGATCGCCATTCGCGTTGAGATATTCATTTTCGAAAATCTCATAAATCGTCGCCGAGGAGAGTTCCTTTCCTGTCTGATCGGTCACGCCCTGTACTACCTTGCTGAGCTCAACCTGCAATAGACGCGGAAGCTCGATGCCGTAGTCTTCTTCCAGCAGGTAAGCGACACCGCCCTTGCCCGACTGGCTGTTGACCCGGATCACCGCGTCGTAATTCCGGCCAAGATCAGCCGGGTCAATCGGCAGGTAAGGAATGGCCCAGAGCGGGTCATTCGACTTTTTCATGGCCCCGAAGCCCTTCTTGATCGCGTCCTGATGTGAGCCCGAAAAGGCCGTGAAAACCAGATCGCCGCCATAAGGATGACGCGGATGGACCGGCAATTGGTTACAATACTCGACGGTTCGGACAACCTCGTTAATGTCACTGAAATCGAGCTTTGGATCGACCCCTTGAGTGTACATATTCATGGCGATATTCA
>CALEMG010000181.1 GCA_937910835.1 uncultured Alphaproteobacteria bacterium
AGCAGTGATATTCCGGGGGTGAATATCGGCGCGGAACGGTTGGTGAATGCGCTCGCGGTGCAGTTCTTCAATGAAGGCGCGGGCCATCATCTTCAGGATTTCTATGATTACAGCGATCCGGAGTTGTTTGGGGATGAATGGAGGGATGAGGACTCTTCTTAGAAAGGTAAAAAGACAGGTGGAATGAAACGGATGGCGCCCGCGCCCCTTTTTCCATTTTCCGACACATCCCCAATCGCCGCGCCGCCATGAGAAAAGCGGATCTGCGCGGAGTGGAAATAGATATTCTCAAGGCTTGAAGATGAATTGATATGAAAATTGGGAGAATCGCTCCAGCCGATAAAACGGAGCGGATCAATTGCCCGCGAATTGTCTTTCGACGTATAGACCTCCGGCTTGCCGAAAGTGCGCAACACAAGTTTACCCGGACCTTCGGCAACGGAGAAAAACATCCGGCCAAAAGCCATAGCCGTCAGGCTGAGTGAAATATGCGTCTCAAGACGGACGGTTTCGCTGAACGCCGCGAGGTTGCCTTGCGAGAAGTAAACACGCTCACCTAGTTTCAGGTTCCATTCTAGGAATTGCCGCCCCTGTGAAGTCTGGACAGAAATCGTGTCGCTCCGGTCCTCATGCGGATTCACCTTGACCATCTTGTAGGTACCGGAGAACAGCCGCCGGAGAACTGCCTTATTCGGTTGCGGCCAGGCGATGCCTTGGGAAGAGCCTGAGGGGCTCAGTGAGGGCTTGATGTAATACTTACCGTTGTCGTCGGGTCGGAAGATATATTCCGGATCGAACCCGCTTAGGATATCCGGGGGAGAGCTGGCTTCTTGCTCTTCCTCCGGCCCGAGGTTTTCGATGGGAAGCGCCTTTCCAGACTCGCTCTTGAAGGCGACGCGGGAAAAGATATAGGCGAAACTCTTCACCGCCGCGACAATCAGAATTAGAGTGGCCAGCAGGTTCAGGCTCCGGACCGTCCAGAAGACATCGGCGATGACATTGCGGACGCTGCGCTTGGTCGCATCAAGGGTGGTGCTGAGATAAAGCTCGATCTCGCGGAGGCGTTTGTCTGCTTCCTCACCGGTGAGCGTCGCGAGGCCGGAGGTCAGTTCGCTGAGCCGGGCACGCTGCCGGTCGCGAATGAAATCATAGGCATCGATGATGGCGATTTTGACCTTGCGGGTGACATGGCATTCAATCTGATGCAGCTTGCATTTTGGCGGATTGAGGCTGGGAACGCTCCGCGTGAGTGAGTTGCCGTCGGGATAGATGGCTATGAATTCCTTATCCACAAAGGCGGGAATTTGGTTGGGCGAGGTCTTGGCAAGCTGTCGATACTCGGCAAGCATCCTTTCCAGCTGAATTTCCTGGTTCCTGAAGGCAATATCCACGGCGTTATAAATGTCACGTTCGAGATTTGGATCTTCGCCGCGGATCACCAACGTTTCCGTTGTCGGGGTTGCACATTCGAACATGCCTGCCCCTTCTTGGGTGCATTCAACGCCATAGACCGCATCCTGTGCGCGGGTGTCGATCTCAAGCGAGAGCCAGAGACCGAGCACGATACAGATCCCGATCGGAATCCATCTCAACGACGTAAAGAGTGCGTAAGATGCATATTTATTCCGGTCAAACTGCATGAAAATGGGGATATTCTGCAAAATTGCTAAGGCAATCAGCCGCAAGGCGATAGTTGTTACGACAAACAAGACCAGCGCGTAGGAGGCGAGAAGAAGAGAAAATAGTCCTTGAGAAAAAGACGCGCCAGCGGCGGCCTTAGCTAACGGATTGAAAGCAATCACAATTACGAGCAGGCAGCTGATCGCAAACTCCGGGCTACGAATTCGGCTGCCGAAGGTAAACAAGGCAAGGGAGAAAAAAGAGGCCGCGCTGATAAGTAATGTCCAGAGCCGGATATCCTGATTAGGCTTCATTGTGAGGCTCCGGGTCACCTCGGTGTTCAGATCGTTCAGGTTGGAAATATAGCTGGCGTACAGGGCTTTGCTTTGGCCATTTAACTTAGCGATTTCTCTTTCGATCCGCTTGACCTTATCCTTGGCATTCTTTTGAGCGGCGTTAGCGGCAGCCAGCAGTTCTTCGTCTTTTTTAAGAGCCTTTTTTGCCATTCCACCCAATTGCTTGAGCTTGTTGAATGCCTCTTGAGTATTCTTTAGGAACTTACCTGTATCGGAAGATTTCTCGCGCGCTTCTTTGAGATCCTTCTTCAATTGGGTGATTTTACGCACCGTTTGATCGTAGGCACTTAACTCTTTCTGGACGGTGACCAGCAGACTACGAACGTCGGCATATTGTGAGTTGGTTTCCGGCGTCCCGAGATTGTAGCTAGGCAGAACCTCTTTCACGGTGGCTTCAATCGTTGCTGCTGTCTGCCGGGACTTGGGTTCGAAATAGTCAGGCGTGAGCTGATCGCCGGGATAGACGCTCAATTCCGAAACGGGGCTTGCAAAAAGCAATAGGAAGGGCAGGAGCGCCAGCGCGCGGAATATATTTTTTTGCGCAAACGTTATAACCAGGCCGATGCAGAGTAGAGCAAGATAGACCCAGGTGAACGGCGGACTCAAATAATCCGGCGCGATGCTGCTCCCGCCGAAACATCCAACGGATGGAAGCGCAAACAAAGCCGAGATATCAGAGAAATTAAGGCACCTGTGTGTCGGGGGATGCGTCGTTGATACGGCGGCAGGGACTGTCCCCGTCAGCACAATCAGCCAGAACAGCCGATGAAATACTCCGTTGTTACGCCAAACCATAAAATCTTCGCCTACCCCATTCGACGTTGTTCTAAACGCGGCCGACAATCGAATATCTGAAAGACCATTATGTTTACATGGCCAATCAATAAT
>CALEMG010000182.1 GCA_937910835.1 uncultured Alphaproteobacteria bacterium
AAGGGGGGCGCTTTTATTATTGAAGGCAAACATACTTTTACACGTTCCTTGGAAGATATGATTAGCCTTGGTCGAATTACCCTTGCGGATCTTACCGAGGCTCGTGTGCTAATTCAGGAGGTTATTGTTCGATTAGTTTGCGAACGCGCTACAGAAGAAGATTTTCTCGCCTTAGAACATGACATTGACGCAGTAGAGCAATTGACACGTGAAGGCCGACTGCATGAAAAGGTTATTTATAGCATTAATTTTTACAAGATTTTGGCAGAGATCACCAAGAATCAGGTCATCATTATTTTGATCGATTCACTAACTCAAATCCTTAGGCGTATGATTAATATTATCGGGCTGGACGAGGCAATTGATCTGGCGCGAAGTAGGCGAGCCTTCATGCGTTGCCTCCGGGCCCGTGATGCTGATGGCGCGGTTAAGGAAATGACTACTCATCTTAATATTTTGCATGATCATCTCGAACAAGCACAACGTAAGGCGATGCTTCGGGCTGCGGCCCTGTCAGAAACGGGAAGGGTTTAAGTAGAGCGCAATAGTGTCGCAAGCTTAACTTCTGGGTCTGCTAAATCAGATGGGTCAACTTTTATTTTGCGCTCTATAAGCCGCTTTGCAATTGCCAAGTCTCTTCCTGCATCAATGCTTACCGCATACCGTAGGCAGTCGTTGTTCATGTAGAATTCAATCATCCGGCCATGTTCTAATTCTCGCAATGCGACGGGGCTGCTGCATCCGTCTGACCACCCGACTCCCTGTAACTTGAGATCGTATTGGTCTGACCAGAACGATGGCACTGCATCGTAACTGGCATTACTTCCTCCCGCGTTGGTGCCGGCGACCTCGCCCTGATCAAGAGCATGACGCCAGTTTTCCAACATGGCTGGTGACTCCATCCAAGTTGTTTGAAATTTGGCTACATCGCCTGCCGCGAAGATCTTTGGATCACTGGTCTGGCACTGGTCATTTACCAGGATGCCGCCATCCACAGCCAAATCAGACGCTTTGGCGATTTCACTGTTTGGCTGAATACCAATACCAACAACCACTAGATCTGCTAAAATTGGTTGACCATTATTTACGTGAAGCATAATCGCACCATCTGTGGTTTGTGCGTCGGTCACCATGGTGTTCCATTTAAAACGAACTCCAGCTTGCTCGTGACGCGCTGTGATCCGTCGCGCCATTTCATCCGAGCCAAACCTTGGAATCGCTGTTGCTCCGGCCTCGATGACTGTAACATCGGCGCCGATGAGTGTGGCGGCTGCGACGACTTCAAGGCCTATTAATCCGGCGCCAATAATACAGACTTGTTTGCCAGCCATGTCACTTAAACCTTTCCGCAGGGCAAGTGCATCAGCTGAATTGCGCAGATAGAATACATTAGGTATTGATAACGGCAACTCCGGCAGTATGCGAGGGGTTCCTCCGGTTGCCAAGACCAGAGCATCATAGCTCAAACGCTGGCCGTTACTTAGGCTCACCAATTGAGCGACTCTATCAATTTCTACGACATGTGAATCCGTGCGAAAATCAATTTCGGCCAACATGTTGGAAGGAACAATTGGATATGCGGAAGGGTCTATACCTTTTGTAAGCACCTCTTTCGATAAAGGAGGTTTTTCAAAGGGTAGGCTAGTCTCGGCCGCTAACAATGTTACTTCGTTGTCCGTACTGACGCGCCGTGCAGCGATTGAGGCTGAAACACCAGCTGGTCCAGAACCAATGACAAGTATCCGGCGTTTAGTCATGGCGGCAACAAACATTAATGCCGCTGACGGAATCTAAGGCGGTAGTGATTGGGTAATAAGTAGTCAGTTCTCCACTGAACGGGAAGGTAACTTGAATTTCAAACGTTTCACTTAAGTCGGTGTTTGCTCTATTCAGCATGGTTTTGAACACTTTACGCATCACGATTCCTGTTCTTCCAATAGCGACGGTATTGTTGTCGGTGCATCAATCCGAACGAAAATTTGATCGCCGTCGAGATATGTCGGATATGTCGCGAGATTGACAACACATGGAAACGTTAATGCTTTGCCGGTTGTCACGTCGAACGTTCCCATGTGAAAGGGGCATTCAACGGATTTTCCCTCGACAAGGCCGTCACAAAGCGACGCATCTCCGTGGGTGCAGCGGTCCGCGGTAGCGTAGTAGTTATTGTCGACTCGGAAAATGGCAATAGCATCTCCCCCTTCAATCTCAACGCGCGTGCCAAAAGTATCATCTACTTCGTCCGTTGTGCAGGCAGCTATCCACTGTCCTTCACTTAGCTCATTCATGGATATATTCCCTAGAATTTTTGTGCCTATATTTTTTAGTTGCTTAGTAAGCATAATAGATGGCCAAGATTTAAATGGTCAGCCCAATGCATATCAGGGTCGGAGGAAATTAGCAATATGGCTCTGAAAAATATGTTAAATTAGGAAAAATAATCAAATAATATCATCAATTTCCGCGCATTCAACCAAGTGCGTTTGACAAATCTAATCATCTGATGCTAATTGGATATACCTTTATACCAATAAGCATCAGATGATCTAAATGGCTGGCGAAATAACAATAGTGAGGGGTTAATATGGGCGAGAAAAAGTTGACGCGTAGTGATATCGAGGATTTCTTATATCGGGAGGCTGCGCTGCTCGACAACTGGCAGCTCATGGACTGGGCCGCATTGTTTACTGATGACGGGGAGTATCTTGTCCCCGCTACGGACTTGCCGGATGGAGAACCCGAAACTTCCTTGTTCTTGATTTATGATGATCGCCATCGCCTTACTGAGCGCGCCAAGCGGTTGGTAAAGAAGACTGCACATGCGGAGTTTCCGCATTCGCGTCTGCGTAGGATTATCGGTAATGTTATGATTACGTCTGCTGAAGACAATATTTACACGGTTATCGCCAACTTTGCGGTTTTTCGAAGTAGGTTGCAGCAAACCGACGTCTTTTCCGGCCA
Organism: uncultured Alphaproteobacteria bacterium; assembly: GCA_937910835.1. Classification (GTDB taxonomy): domain Bacteria; phylum Pseudomonadota; class Alphaproteobacteria; order Sneathiellales; family Sneathiellaceae; genus Sneathiella. The sequence goes on from CALEMG010000182.1 coordinate 2,962, forward strand.
CAGTCTCTATGAAATTGTTGTTGAGAATGCAGATATTAAGATCCGCAGGAAGCGAGCAGTGCTCAATTCGGATGATTTACGCTCCCAGCGTAAACTTAGCATTATTCTTTAGAGCTGTTGCCAATCCATTCGACGAATGGCTTGTTTGCGGGCTTTTTACGTACATTAGAATTCCTCTTGACTTTGGTCATCATTGGTATAGAAAATAAATGGTAAGACCAAATAATAAAACAACCAATTGGAGCTGACTGGCGGCGTTGGTCGGCTCTTGTTGCGAAGGGCGGAACTCTTAAACCTTCTATATCCGGGCTGCCTAGTCGCACTTCGAAAAAAATAAAGCCGAATATTAAGTTCGGCGGATCGTACTAACAGTGGAACTTTAAGTGGAGGAAATCACCGTGAAGATAATAATTCAGAAACTAGCCATCGGTCTTGGAGTGAGCGTGATGCTCGCTACTGCCTTGTCGGGCGTCGCAAAAGCAGAGACGGTCCTTAAGTGGTCGGCTTATTTTTCCGCCGACAATTTTATTTATAAGGAAGTCTTTACGCCGCTCATGCGTGAGATAGAGCAAGAAAGCAACGGCGAGATCAAGTTTGAAGAATACTCATCCGGGGCTCTTGGCAAGATAACGCAACAGTATGATTTGCTGAAGAATGGGCTTGCAGACATGTCCATGTACATTCCGTCATACTCGCGCGGACGTTTTCCACTGTCAGAGGCAGGTACACTCCCATTTGCTTTCACATCGGCAGCGCAGGGGACCCTAGTCCTTAATGAGCTTGTTGAGAAATGGCTGGCGCCTGAGCATAAAAATGTGAAGCTACTGTTCATGTATACGCCAGCGCCGGCCGGTGTCCTGTCGAAAGATAAGGCCGTGGCCAGTATGAGTGATTTTGATGGTTTGAAAATGCGCAGTTCTGGTGCTGTCGGAACAGAGATTCTTAAGTTGGTTGGCGCCAATGTTGTCACAGTGCCATTACCTGAAGTGTATACCGCGCTTGAACGTGGTGTCGTTCAGGGAACGATCATGGATCCAGTGACTACCACTAACTACAAGCTCTATGAGCCCGCAACGAATTTTACGCCACTTGCTTTTTCATCTGTTGTTGCGGCCATCGCAATGAACCAAAGAAGTTGGGACAAATTAACCCCGGAACAGCAGGCGATTGTAAGTGCAGCAGTGAAGCGCGCCGTGACACGGGTTATTAACGCTTACACCGAAAGAGGTCAAACGTCGCTGGAGACTATGAAAGAAGCTAATCTCAAGATAGTCGATTTTCCAGCCGAGGAGCGCGAACGGTTTGTCGAGAAGGTAGTACCGTTGTGGGATAAATGGACTGAAGAAAAAGAAAGTGAAGGAGATCCCGCAAAGGCCTTCATGGTGGATTTCGAGGCAGCGAGAAAGAAATATGCGGACAAGCCATAAGGCTGCCTGTCAGAGCAGGTATGCATAAACTATCAATGTTGCTTCAATAAGTTCCTAAAGGTTAGAGATGCGTATTATTGACAGAATGATCAGCGCATTAGACAGGGCCAGCAAGCTCGGTACGCTTGCTGGCTCAGTACTATGCTTCGCAATGATGACGGTTATCACTATTGATGTTGCGGTAAGAGCGACGCTTAACACTTCGGTTTTCGGGGCGATTGAGCTAGCAGTGTTTGCGCTCGTATTGATGGCTTTCTTCGCACAGGCTGGCGCCTATACCGACGGGCGGCATATCACGGTTGATTTCTTTCTTCAGAAGGCGTCCCCGCGAACCTCCAATACTCTTGAGTTCATCACCTTGACTATTTCCCTCACAATTATGGTGTTGATGTCGATTGCCGTTATTGCAGGAGGAGTTGAGACGTTAGACGAGGGTGAAATCTCATTTGTTTTGCAACTCCCAATTGGCGTCTTCAAGATTGCTGCAGGCAGCGGCCTCATACTGCTCTGCTTAGCTATGCTGAAGCGATGGATCACATTAATCGTTGGCTTTTTTAAGCGGAGTAGGGAGGGCCAACAATGAGCACCCTCGCAATCGGCTTTTTAGGCATCGTTATTATGGTAGTGCTGATGGTAATGCGAATGCACATCGGCTTCACCATGGCAGTGGTCGGTTTTGTGGGTATCTACATTATTACTGGTGATTGGTACATTGCTTTTCACACGTTGGGTGCGGAACCATATTCAAGTGTCGCTACTTTCCTATTGATTGCTGTGCCGCTTTTTACATTAATGGGCCGTTTTGCTTTTCACTCTGGAATTAGCAAAGATCTTTATGACACGGCTTCAATATGGTTGCGCCATCTTCCTGGTGGCCTTGCAGTCGCGACTGTTGGTGCATGTGCATTATTCTCTGCCGTTTCCGGTTCGAGTTTGGCCGCTGCCGCTTCAATGGGCGCCATAGCAGTGCCAGAGATGCTGAGGCATCGTATCGATCCGCGTATGGCAACCGGGGTTGTCGCCGCGGGCGGTACATTGGGCATTATGATCCCACCGAGTCTTGGCTTCATTATTTACGGGTTGATTGCTGAGGAATCGATCGGCACTTTGTTGATCGCCGGTATTTTGCCTGGGATTATTTTGGCGATATCATTTATGCTTGTAGTTGTGCTCTGGGCAACTATTTCTCCGGCGGCAGCGGAGCGACAAGAACCTGCATCGTGGCGAGAGCGCTTCCGTTCACTTTATGGGGTATGGGGCATTCTGGCGCTATTCATGCTTGTGATGGGTGGTATTTATGGCGGCTTTATGACGCCGACTGAAGCCGCAGCGATTGGTGCCTCTGGTTCTTTAGTGCTACTTGTTTTGCGAAAGGGGTGGAGCTTTCCGGAAATCTCTGAATCTCTAAGAGAAACCACGTCGATAACAGCGATGGTGTTCTTAATTCTTATTGGCGCTCACATTTTTAATGTCTTCCTGGCGCTGAGCCGAGTTCCAACCTTTATTACAGACTTTGTAATAGCACTTCAGGTTAGCCCCATTCTAATTCTACTAGTGATATTTGTAGGTTACGTCATACTCGGTTGTTTCCTGGATACCTTGGCGATGATTGTATTGACGGTTCCTATTTTGCTGCCAGCAATCCAGGCGATGGGCTACGATCCAATTTGGTTCGGCGTGATGATCGTTATGGTGATGGAGATGGGGATGATCACCCCGCCTGTTGGTATGATCGTATATGTAATAAAGGGGGTCGTGCCAAGTATCGAATTGCGCCAAATATTTCAAGGCGTATGGCCGTTTGTTGTCGCACAGGTCGCAATCTTAATGCTTTTCCTGTTCTGGCCAGAAATAACCCTATGGTTACCTAATCTGATGCGGAGCTGACATACATGTTGCGTCGCTTAGTCAAATACGCCTGCTCGATCGATCTTACCAAATATAGGTTGAAGTAAATTGTCCTAAATAGTGAGAGCGCAGAGCTATCGTTTAGCCAAAGTAATTATAAATAGGAATGCGGAATAATAATGATGGGTAGTCAAACTAATATTGAAAAAGCGGCAGAAGAAATTTACCAATCCTATTTGTCAGGCACCCCCTGCGACCCAATTCGTGATTTGCTGCCTGATGGTGATGTTGACGCTGCGTATCAGGTACAGGAAATAAATACAGGAAAATGGCTTTCCGAAGGTCGGCGATTGGTTGGTCGGAAAATTGGTTTGACGTCTAAGGCGGTTCAAACTCAATTAGGTGTTGATCAGCCGGATTATGGCATGCTTTTCGCCGATATGGATGTACCTGACGGAGAGGAAGTAGGCATTGGCAAGGTGTCGCAGCCTAAAGTCGAGGCGGAGGTCGCTTTTGTTCTTGCAGAAGACTTGGATGAAGAGCAGTTGACGGCGGCGGATATAATATCTTCCATCGATTATGCAGTTGCTGCGATAGAAATCGTTGGGAGCCGTATTGCCAACTGGGATATCCGTATTCTTGATACGATTGCCGATAATGCATCCTCAGGTCTGTTCGTTCTGGGACACCAGCCAAGAAAACTCAGTGAATTTGACCCTCGTCAATGTGGGATGGTCATGGAGCGGCGTGGAGAGCCGGTTTCGATGGGTGCAGGTGTTGCCTGCCGTGGAAGCCCCGTAACTGCGGCGTTATGGTTGGCGAGAAAAATGGCTGGGGTTGGTCGTCCCTTGAAAAAGGGAGACATCATCCTTTCCGGTGCCTTGGGTCCAATGGTACCGGTGGAGCCCGGGGACGTGGTGGAAGCAAGAATAGAAGGCCTGGGATCGGTCCGCGCCGCCTTTGCCGCGCGCTGAAAGCGGAATATGGCTGACAAACAAAAAAATCCACAATAAGAGGAATAGCAATGATGGCCAAAGTGGCAATTATCGGCTCGGGCAATATCGGCACAGACCTGATGATCAAGATCCAGCG
>CALEMG010000183.1 GCA_937910835.1 uncultured Alphaproteobacteria bacterium
GAAAAATAAGCCTCTGTTTTCCGGGAATTTCTGATTGTCATGGCGATGTTTATGTTTAAGAATCTAAACACCAAAACGAATCATGAAAGAAGCCCTGCGATGGAATTTGATCTTGGCGCGCGACTGAGAAGTTTGCGAGAGCAGCATGGCCTGTCACAACGCGAACTCGCAAAAAGGTCCGGCGTAACCAATGGAACGATCTCAATGATCGAACAGAACCGAACCAGCCCGGCCGTCGGCTCACTCAAGAAAGTATTGGATGGCTTCCCGATTGGCCTCGCAGATTTCTTCGCCAATGATTTTTCATCGCGTCGCAAAATTTTCTATGAACGCGATGAACTGACGGATATTTCAGAAGGGAAAATCTCCTATCGGCAGGTCGGGCGCGACCTCACAGGGAAAGCCTTGCAGGTTTTACATGAGGTCTACGCGCCCGGCGCCGACACGGGAAGAAATATGCTCTCCCATCAAGGGGAAGAGGCTGGCGTCGTCGTCAAAGGCAGGTTGGAAGTAACCGTCGGAGCAGATAAAAAAATCCTGAAAGCCGGTGATGCCTATTACTTTGAAAGCCATCGCCCTCATCGGTTTCGAGCGTTAGGTGAAGAAGAAGTTGTCGTTGTCAGTGCCTGCACACCGCCAAGTTTTTAAGGCTATAGCGGCGTATCAACGCCAACGACATCTTCAAGCGACCCGAAACCATCCTCTCGCAGCAACTTAGCCAAGCCCTTCGCGATTTCTGCCGCGACATACGGTCCCTTATAAATCATGGCAGTATAAAGCTGCAGAAGAGATGCGCCCGCCCGAATACGCGCATATGCATCCTCTGCACTTTGAATACCACCGACCCCGACTATGGGTATCTTTCCTCGCGTCGCCTGATACATTTCTTTCAATACACCGAGCGAGATATTCTTAAGCGGTTGGCCGCTCAGCCCACCCGTTTCCTTTTTCTGCGGATCGATGAGATTGTTGGGGCGGGTGATCGTCGTATTGCTGATAATCAACCCGTCGATCTGGTGATCAATCACCGCCGCCGCTATATCTGCCTTGTCGGCGTCCGTCAAATCCGGCGCGATTTTAAGAAGTATGGGGAAAAAGGCTGCCTCTTTCTCTATCATGCTCCGACGCTTTTTGCTGATCCGGCCGAGCAAATCTTCCAACTCCGTCCGCCCTTGCAACGCCCGAAGGCCCGGCGTGTTGGGTGAGGAAATATTGACAGTAATATAACTGGCGCGGGGCGCAAGCCTTTCCATTCCCGTCACATAATCCGCGATCCGGTCGGCACTGTCTTTATTCGCCCCGAGGTTCGCACCAACGATCAGTGAGGGCGGCCTCTTCTCAAAATTTTGTGCGGCCTCCTCGAGTCCCTTGTTATTAAATCCGAGGCGGTTGATGACCGCCTCGTCCTGCGTAAGACGGAAAATTCTGGGTTTGGGATTTCCCGGCTGTGGCCGCGGAGTGACACTGCCCGCTTCCAGAAACCCAAAGCCCAGGCCAGACAAGCCAGACAGAACTTCCGCATTCTTGTCATATCCGGCCGCAAGCCCGATTGGATTGGGAAAATCGAGGCCAAAAACGTTGGTCCTAAGAATTGGATCGACTGCATTGTCGACATGAGGAAGCAGTCCGTTTTTGAGAGCCCGGATCGACAGATTATGCGCCTTTTCCGCCTCCATCGAGAAAAGAAACGGGCGTGCAATATTATAGAATCTGCCCACCTGTTATTCCAGCTCCGGAAAAATGTGAAGGTTATCGGGGCCGAGAGGTAAATCTACCGCGGCTGTCACCAGCGTCGGATCAAGTGGGCCATAAAGGTGCGGAAACAAAATTCCGCCGCGCGCCGGCTCCCATTTCAGGCGATCTCCCAGAGCATCTGCATTAACGGATATCAGCAACAGATTTTCAACGCCGCTCCGATGTTTTGCCGCACTTTCAACAACAGTATCACACGACGAAAAATGTATGAATCCATCCACCTTGTCCGCAGCGGTGCCCTCATAAGTGCCCGCTTCCAACGCCGCTCGCCAGTCTGCCTTATCCGCCATATGGTAAATGATTGTCATCTGTTTCTCTCTTCCACAGCCTTGCCGCATAACTACAGGATGGTCTGGCGTTTGAGAAGGGAAAACAACTATCTGTGATAGATGCTGGCCGCGCGGCGCTTGCCTGCGCCAACGATTATCTGATAGAGCTTTTAGATTACATGACTAAAAAGGGTGCTCCGACAATGGCAGGTGTCTTTTTCTATAACGGCGATTGGTATGATGAAAGTCCGCGGGTAACTGGTCCGATGGAGCATGCTTTCTGGATGTCCTCAACAGTTTTTGATGGCGCCCGGTCTTTTCAGGGCATGGCCCCTGACCTTGATAAACATTGCGCCCGATTGGCTCGCTCCGCCAGAGCGCTCGGATTTGAGCCAACCATGGAAACCGAAGAGGTGCTTGATCTTTGTACGCAGGCTGTTCGCAAGCTGCCTAAAGAATCGGAACTCTATATTCGTCCCATGTATTTCGCGCGCGGCGGCTTTATCGATCCGGAGCCGGACAGTGCCGAGTTTATTCTCGCTGTTTATGATAGCCCCATGCCGGATGCTGACGGCTTCTCCGCTCATTTTGCGCAAGAGCGGCGCCCAGCGCGAGACATGGCACCGACGGACGCCAAGGCCTCCTGTCTTTACCCCAATTCGGGACGGGCAGTTGCGGCTGCCCGCAAAGCCGGTTTCGATAATGCGATCCTGATGGATGCCAATGACAATGTTGCGGAATTTGCTACCTCCAACATCTGGACGGTGAAAGACGGCGTCGCCTTTACGCCCGCCGCGACCGGCTGTTTCCTTGCCGGCATCACGCGAGAGCGGGTCAAAATTCTGGCGGATGCCGCCGGAATCGAGGTTCAGGAAACATTCATGTCACGCGAAGACGTCATGAATGCGGATGAAATTTTCAACAGCGGTAACTTCGGCAAGATCATGCCGGTCACCCGCGTTGAGGGTCGCGAACTGCAGCCCGGCCCCGTCGCCATGAAGCTGCGTGCAATGTATATGGAATTCGCTCGCGACAGCCAGCTCTTCTAAATGAAAGAGAGGAGGGCTATGCAGCCCCCAAATCCTCGCCTGCCAGCACGCGCTCGATAAGCTGAATGGTTTCTTTCACGCCATAAAGTGCAATGAAGGAACCCATCCGCGGGCCTTGTGATTGACCGAGCAGAATTTCATAAAGCGCCTTGAACCAATCACGGAGGTTTTCAAAATCGTTTTCATTGCCGACCTTGAAGACCTCATTCTGGATATCCGCCGCCGCTACTCCGTCGGGCAACTCTTTAAGTGACACAACTAGCTGTTCCAACGCCTTGCGTTCCTTTTCCGTCGGCAGGCGATACTCCTTCGACGGCTTGACGAAGTCATGATAGTAAGAAATCGCATAGCCAACGAGCTTATCAAGCTCTGGATTAGTCTCAGGTGTTGCGCCATTCGCATAGCGAGAGATGAACCCCCACAGCACGGAGGGTTCATGCGCATTCACAACCGCCGCCAGGTTTAGCAAAATACCAAAGGTGATTGGCAGACCCTCACTCGGCGGATTGCCGGAATGGATATGCCAGACCGGATTGGCATATTGCTGTTTCGCTTCTTGCGTCGGGAATTTCTCCAGAAACGTGAAATACTCATCGACAGCCTTCGGTATCACGTCGAAATGCAGGCGCTTCGCCTTCTTCGGGCTCTGATACATGTAGAGTGACAGGCTCTCAGGCGACGCATATTTCAGCCATTCCTCAATGGTGATGCCATTGCCCTTCGACTTCGATATTTTCTTCCCCTCCTGATCGAGGAAGAGCTCGTAGTTAAATCCTTCCGGCGGCTTCTTGCCCATAATCCGGACAATCTTGCTGGAAAGGGTCACACTGTCGATCAGGTCCTTTCCTGCCATTTCATAGTCAACGTCCAGCGCATGCCAGCGCATCGCCCAGTCGACCTTCCATTGCAGCTTGCAATGACCGCCAGTCACAGGAACGGATACGTCTTCATCCGTTTCCGGGTCCTTATAGGTGACGGTTCCGGCCGCTTCATCCCGTGCAACAATCGGCACCTGCAGCACCTCGCCTGAGCGAGGGCAGATGGGCAGAAAGGGCGAATAGGTCGCTCTCCGTTCCGGTCACAATGTCGGCAGGATCACGTTGATGATGGCATCATAGTGCTTCAGGACCAGCATTAAACTCTCATCGAATTCCCCCGATTTGTAACATTCAGTCGAGGAACGGAACTCATAGTCGAACCCGAACTGATCGAGAAAAGCCTTAAGTCGGGCATTATTGTGCTCGCCAAAGCTGTTATGCGTCCCGAACGGGTCCGGCACCTGCGTCAGGGGCTTGTTAAGGTTGGCAGACAAAAGCTCCTGATTGGGCACATTGTCGGGTACCTTGCGAAGCCCGTCCATATCGTCAGAAAAGGCAATCAACCGGGTTGGAATATCCGAAAGGATACTGAAGGCATGGCGCACCATGGACGTCCGCGCCACCTCCCCGAATGTACCGATATGAGGCAGGCCAGACGGACCGTATCCGGTCTCGAACAGAACATAACCTTTTTCGGGCGCTCCTTTGGCATAGCGATCCACAAGTTTTTTTGCCTCGACAAAAGCCCAGGAGTTGCTCGATAGTGCAATTTCCGCGTCCGATGACATTATAAACCTCGTTGGAAGAATGGATCACTAGAAAGCGCGGAATGTAGGCGCACAAACAGGTGCCGTCAACGATCGCAAGGCAAATTTGCATGCGCAAATGGGAAAAATGACTGAAAAAAGTAACAACAGCCCTGCTTATGGAGAAATCAAGCTGCCCGACGCACCTGTTCTGGTGCTCGGCGGGGATGGCGGATACTGGCTGACAACAGATGGCGAGATGGCAAAAACCAGCCTTGACGAAGCGGCGGCCCGTGTCGTTAGCCAACCACCGTTACTCGTTCATCGGCTTAATGTGGCGCGGCGACTTGGCATTAATCCCTTCCCTGCCTTTGACCTTCTGGAGCTATTTGCCTTCGCCTTTCCTGCTCAGCAATGCTTACCGACGGCAAGAGGGATCGCGGGGGCTCTCGATCTGGACGTAACAACCGATCCAGAAGAGCAGACCCTAACTCTGTTCGAAGCCGCAAATTCTATTTTAAATAATTTAACCGGTTTAAATGAAAAAGAACGCATTGAGACTTCTGCGATTGCCATGACAATGGGTCAGGCCGGATGGAACTGGGCGCCGGCGGTTCTTGCCGCCGTTGGAATGCCGGAAAGCCGGGAGCGCTTCGGCGGTCTGGATAGCTGGCGGAGCCTCTCCGAATGGGCGGACTATGCGCCGGAGCCGCCGCCAGATGACATCGCCATCAGCGAGATCGAGGCGCGGGAGCGGCTGAAGGAAATGCTGGGAGATAATTCAGAGGCAAGGCCGCAGCAGGCGGATTTCAGCGCCCTCACCTCCCATGCATTTGTCCCGCGTGACCAGGCAGACGCCCCAAATCTCGTTCTTGCGGAGGCTGGTACCGGTACGGGAAAGACGATAGGGTATATTGCTCCCGCCAGCCTTTGGGCGGAAAAGAATGGTGCAGCGGTCTGGATATCAACCTATACAAAAAACCTGCAGCGACAGATCGATGATGAGCTAAACCGTCTTTACCCAAATCCGGCGGAAAAAATGGAGAAGGCAGTCATTCGGAAGGGACGGGAAAACTACCTCTGCCTTCTTAATTTTGAAGAAGCTTTGCAAGGCGGTGCAGCGCCAAAATCGGAGCAGATTGTTCAGGGCCTCGTCGCAAGATGGATATCGGCGACCCGCGATGGCGACATGGTGGGCGGAGATTTCCCAAGCTGGCTGCTGGAGCTTGAAGGACGGCCCCGCGTTACCCGTCTTGCTGACCGGCGGGGGGAATGCATCTACTCCGCCTGCCCGCATTATCGCAAGTGCTTCATCGAGAAATCGGGCCGCAAGGCGCGAAAAGCAGATATCGTGATCGCCAATCATGCCCTTGTGATGATCAATGGAGCGACTAGGCCCGATGACCCTTACCTTCCGAAACGCTATGTATTCGATGAGGGCCATCATTTGTTTGATGCCGCCGATAGCGCCTTTGCAGCGCACTTAACCGGACAGGAAACGGCGGAATTGCGCCGCTGGATCGCCGGTAGTGACGCAGGACGCAAAAGCAGGATGCGCGGCCTTGAAAATCGTATTGGGGATCTTATCGGGGATGATGAGAAGGGCGTTGAGGCCCTTCAAAAGGCCATGCGGGCGGCGCGCCGGTTGCCAACTGATGGCTGGCCCGCCCGCGTCCGCGATGGCGCACCAAGCGGCCCGATGGAAGAACTGCTTAGCTTTATCCGGAGCCAGGTTCTTGCAAGATGCCGACAGCCGGATAGCCCCTACTCAATTGAATGTACAATCGATGACATCCTGCCCGGTTTGGCAGACGCAGCCGAGAAACTGGACAAAGCCCTGAGCGGCCTGGCCGGACCGATGACGACCCTCGGCAAAATACTACTTAACCGACTGGACACAGAAGCGGAGGATCTGGATAGCGCCACGCGCCACCGGATCGATGCCGCCGTGCAGGGCATCACACGCCGTGTCACGATGAATATCGCCCCATGGCGCGCCATGCTAAAGGAAATTGAAAACCCGACCCCTGACGGTTTCGTCGACTGGTTCGCGATTGAGCGCATCGGCGGGCGCGAGCTTGATCTTGGATACTACAGAAGCTATGTCGATCCGACACTTCCCTTTGCCGAAACCATTCTGAAAAAAGCCCATGGCGCTGTCATTACCTCCGCAACTCTGCGTGATAACAATGATGAAGAGGAAAACTGGCAATCGGCGGATATGCGCACGGGCGCGCATCATATGGTGCTGCCGCCGATGCGTGCGCATTTTGCCTCACCCTTTGATTTTGCCGATCAAACTCGGGTTATAGTAGTCACGGATGTCCGTCGTGATCATATGAAGGAAGTGTCTGCCGCTTACCGCGAATTATTCATCGCGAGTGGTGGTGGCGCCCTCGGGCTCTTTACAGCGATCTGGCGCTTGCGTGCCGTGCATGAGAATATCAGGAGGCCTCTCGCCGCCGCTGGATATGATCTTTATGCACAGCATCAGGATGCGCTGGATACCTCAACCCTTGTCGATATCTTCCGAGAAGAAGAAAATTCGATCCTGCTCGGCACAGATGCTGTCCGGGATGGCGTCGATGTACCGGGCCGCTCCTTGCGCCTGCTGGTCTTCGACCGGCTCCCCTGGCCGCGCCCCGACATCAAACACAAGGTCCGCAAGAAGGCGTTCGGCGGGAGCAAATATGACGACAAGCTGACCCGCCTTAAACTGAAGCAGGCCTATGGGCGTTTGCTCCGGCGGGAAAATGACTTTGGTGTTTTTGTAATGCTCGATAGCATGATGCCCTCTCGTCTTGCCTCCGCCTTTCCGCCGGAAGTCGAAATCCATCGGCTGGGCCTGAAAGAAGCGATTACGCTTACTCGGAATTTTATTTCCGAAAAAGAACAGTCGTTAAAGAAAATATCATTGGATAATCGAGATTGAACCTCATATCCTGTGGGTAGTTGTTTCATTCCAGACCGGAGATACTGTCGCATGACGACGCTTAACCTGCACACCGCCCTTATTTCAACAATGGTAATTGTATCCGCTGCAGACCGTGAAATGACGGACAGGGAGCTGTTCACAATTGGCGAGATTGTCCGCACCCTTCCCGTGTTTGCCGATTATGAGGAAGAGCATCTTCCGGATGATGCGACGACATGCGTAGATATGCTGAACGGGGATCAGAAACTGGACGAAATCATCGGCAAGATCCGCGCTGTCCTGCCGAAAAAGATATATGACACTGCCTATGCGCTTGCCTGCGACGTGGCGGTTTCTGACGGACAGTTGAGTCAGGAAGAGCTACGCATGCTTGAAATGCTTCGCCATGGTCTGGATGTTGACCGCCTGACCGCCGCCGCCATTGAGCGTGGTTCCGCAGTCCGTTACGCGCGCCCCTGATCCAACAAATATTTGCCAAAAGACTGACATCCGATAATAATCCTTTTTAATAATAAAAGAGGGAGAGTTATGAATGGGTAGTCTAACAGGGGTTTCTGTCGGGTTTTTGGGGCTCGGCGACGTCGGCCGGCCAGTATTGCGTCGGCTAAAAGCATGTGGCGCGAATGTCCATGCAACAAGTCGCTCCCCAGCGCTACGATATAAAATGGCCCGCGATGCGGTCAATTTATACAAAGCACCGAATGAAGTGAATGATCAAGTAAAGGATGGCATCATCTTCCTGATGCTGTCCAAGCAAGCGCTAATCGACGCCTTTCTCAGCGGACCGGACGGTCTGCTCTCCAATCTCGCAAGTGGTGCCTTGGTGGTTGATCTTGGCCAAACCTCCCCCGAGGCCACACAAAAATTTGCAAAAATGGTGGAGGAAAAAGGTGCCCATTGGCTGGATGCACCGGCGATTGGCAGCGAGCAGGATGCGACGGAGGGTCGGCTCAGCATCCGGGTTGGCAGCCGCCCAGAGGATTTTGATCGCGCCCGCCCAATTCTGGAGAAAATTGGCCGGGACATAAAGCATATGGGAGAGGTCGGGTCAGGCCAGGCGGCAGTTCCCATCAATTAGGCCGACCTCGTTCAGGATGAGATCACGAAATTTCATGGTTCTTCACTTTTTCGCCATGTCGATGATTTTAATGGTTATTTCGGTGGGCGAGCCCTATTTTGTCAGAGGAACGAAGGAGACTCTGACAAAATCATGCTGGATTACATTGCGAGCCATGAACCGACCATTCGCCTGAGCTTTTTTCTGGGAACGCTCGGGACGATTGGTCTATGGCAGGCGTTTGCCCCGAAACGCCCACCAAGCGTTTCTGTCCTGTGGAGATGGCTGAATAACTTCGGCGTGACTTTCCTGAACACTCTTCTTTTACGGCTATTGTTTCCCATCCTGGCTGTAGGGCTGGCCGCCGCCGCCGCGGAGAATGGCTGGGGCATCCTCAATCTCCTGAAATTACCAATCGCCCTTTCCATCGTGATTGCCGTCATCCTGCAGGATTTGGTGATCTATTGGCAGCATGTGATCTTCCATCGGATCGGTTTTCTTTGGCAGTTTCATAAAATGCATCACGCGGACGTCGACTATGATGTCTCCACCGGTGCGCGGTTTCACCCCGTAGAGATCATCCTGTCGATGCTCCTCAAGCTTGTGGTTGTCGTCCTGCTCGGGCCGCCTGTTGTCGCGGTGATCATATTTGAAATCCTGTTAAGCTCGGTTGCCATGTTCAACCATGCCAACGCAGGCCTACCGGAGAAAATCGACAGTATCGTTCGGAAATTTATTGTCACCCCGGATATGCACCGAGTTCATCATTCGGTGATACGGGGCGAACATAATAGCAATTACGGCTTTAACCTGCCTTGGTGGGACTATTTGTTCGGCACCTACCGACCACAACCATCAGCGGGCCACGACAAGATGACCATCGGTCTCACCGAATATCAGGCACTTCGCAAACAAAGCATTTTCTGGATGCTTCTGCTTCCCTTCGTTAGAAGATAAGCCAACCTCAGGCCGCATTCCGCAAATCTTTCTTGTCGACAGTGAAATCCTCAAATTTCCGCCAAAGGGTCAAGAAATTCTTGAGGTTCTGCTCCACCTCCTTGCTCGCATCACCATAAACCCGCGCGTTAAAGCGCAATGTCTCGGCAAAATAATCCGCGCGGATTGCCGCGCTTAACTGGCTGAGTATGATCATGCCTTCCTTAACGTCGTTAATGTGGCCGAGATAATCCTGCATCTGAACCAGAAGATCATATCCCTCATCAATTTTCTCCTTGCGGATCAATGAAGAGAAAAACCGTAAGTGATAGCGAGAGCGTTTTATATATTTGCGCAAATCATGCAGTTCGTTGGCCGAAAGATTTTCCACATCTGCCCCTCGGTTCAAAAGCTCAATCCCGCCCTCCTCGATTGCGTTCAAGGCAAAGGGGGCAACCGGACTGCTCATGATCTTACGGGCAGATCTTCCAAGTTTTGCCGGCCAGTTCCCTTGCAGCCATTTATCGAAGGATTTGGACAGCCGTTCAAAGTGCCCGCCCGAAATTTCATGAATGATGATGTCATATTCTTCCGAGCGAAATTCCTCCCCCAGCCGCAGGAGCTCTTTCGACACCTTTTTAAAATCCTTTGTCTTGATTTCAGGCATAAGCGTACTGTCAAGAAATACGTCCATATTGCGGGCATCACCGAGCAGGTTGCCAAAATAGCGGTATTCACGATTAAATTTTGAGCGAATTTCCTTCGGGATAATGGGGCGGAAAATGTAAAGTGCAACGCGCATGCGGCGCACGCCAATGCGAATTTGCATCAACGCCATCGGATCCCCTTCTTCCTTAAACTGACGGAAGTTTTCTTTCAGATGAAGGGCGCAGCCTCGAAAAATTACCTTCGCTGCCGTCTCGACATCCATACTTTCCGTGAGATCGATATGCGATAATTTATGTATTTTCGACTTGGATGGCATGACAACTCTCTGGATGGAAAGATTTACCCCGAACTATAACGCAATTATGCTATTCAAACCATGACATGAAAAGCAACCAAGAGATAAAAACAAATGGAAAAATTGGAAAACTGGGTTGGCAATCAGATATCCCACAAAGAAATCATACATCAACACGCACTAAATGGCTTCGCGGCTCTTATGGACGAAGGCGGGCCTGCCTCCGACATCGTGCCGCCAGGGGGGCATTGGATGTATTTTCTGGTGACCGACCGACAATCGCGAATCGGCCCGGACGGGCACCCAGTAAAAGGTGACTTCCTGCCCCCGGTAGTGCTCCCCCGCCGGATGTGGGCTGGCGGAAGGATCGAATTTCATGCGCCGCTTCGCGCGGGGGACAGAGCCGAAAAGATTTCGACAATCAAGAATGTCGTGGAAAAGCAGGGCCGGACAGGCGCACTGGTTTTCGTCACGGTCGAACATCAGGTGAAAAATGAGGCTGGAATATGCCTGACCGAAGAGCACGATATCGTCTTCCGCGAAGCTGCGAGTGAGGCCAGCGGCGGAAAAAAGGACATGCAAAGCGCGCCTGGTGACGGCATGTGGGAGGAAACGGTAACACCGGATTCAGTTATGCTGTTCCGCTATTCCGCACTCACCTTCAACGGGCATCGTATTCATTATGACCGCGACTATTGCCTGCAGGAGGAAGGATATCCCGGCCTCGTCGTGCATGGCCCTCTTCTTGGCACTTTGCTGATGCGGCTTGCCGTAAAGAACATGGGCGGGCGGTTGCTTCGGAAATTCAGTTATCGCAATTTCAATCCGATTTTCGATACTGCTTCTTTCACCTTGGACGGAAAACCGGAAAATAATGACGGGTGCAGCGTGTGGGTCCGAGGGCCCGCAGGTGAACTTGCCGTCAAGGCGACCGCAGAATTCTAAGAAAAAAGGGCCGCATGAGCGGCCCTTTTTAAATAATCTAAAGCAACAAGCTAATCCTGTTTATGCTTGTGACCATGCATTTTCATGTCCATCGCACCTGCATCCTTCACATGAACAGTGACCGTAATCTGGCCTGCGCGTGCGAAATTAAGCGTCACCGGAAACTCCGACCCCTTGACGAGAGGTTTTTTCAGGCCCATGAGCATGACGTGAAAACCGCCAGGTTTCAGCATCACCGTCTCTCCTGCAGGGATAAGCAATTCTTCCATCCGCATCATGCTCATGACACCGTCTTTCATGATGCTGTTGTGGATTTCGTCACGATCCGCAATGGGGCTTTCTGCGGCGACAAGACGATCCGATTCCCCTTCCATATTGCGCAAGGTCATAAAGGCACCGCCGACAGCAGCATTTGCAGGGCGCGCCCGAGACCAGGCGTCATGAACTGCCATTCCGTTCTTCTCGGCTGCATGGGAAGTGAATAGATCGGATTCCGCATTCACTATCAAAACCCCAACCAGTAGAACAAAGGGTAAGTATTTAAGGTATTTCATTATTCTTCCTTATCAGATTATAGCTTCTCACGTATTTTTGACGCCATTTCATCCGCCGGCACGCCATAAGAGAAAACTGTTAT
>CALEMG010000184.1 GCA_937910835.1 uncultured Alphaproteobacteria bacterium
GATAAATCCCGTGTTGGCGACTGGGTGCTGGCCATCGGTAACCCATACGGCCTTGGCGGCACGGTGACGGCGGGAATTGTCTCGGCGCGCGGCCGTGATATTCGCTCTGGTCCCTATGACGACTATATCCAGACCGACGCCTCCATTAACAAGGGTAACTCCGGTGGTCCGCTGTTCAACATGGACGGCGAAGTCATCGGCATCAACACAGCGATTTTCTCGCAGTCCGGCGGCAGCATCGGCATCGGCTTTGCCGTTCCGTCTGAACTGGCAGTGCCGGTCGTTGAGCAGTTGATCGAGTTTGGCAAGACCAGCCGTGGTTGGCTCGGTGTGGTGATCCAGCCGGTCACCGAGGAAATTGCCGAAGGGCTTGACCTTTCCGATACGGACGGCGTTCTGGTTGCTGGCGTGCCGGAAGACGGACCGGCGTTTAAGGCCGGGGTCAAGGCGGGTGACGTTATCCTGAAATTCAACGGCGAAGAGGTTAGCGAACCACGTGAGCTGTCCCGTCTGGTGGCGGAATCCAAGGTTGGCTCTAAAGTCACCGTGGAGCTGTGGCGCGGTGGTAAGACCGAGACTCTAGACGTGACGCTTGGTGAGCTTGAAAAAGCGGAGACCGCCATGGCGAGCGCGTCACCAACACCGGGTAGCAGTGACAAGATCGATCTGCTGGGCATGGAGCTAGCCACGATCGATGACAGTATGCGCGAGAAGTTCGGCATTAGCGCGGATTTAAACGGTGTCGTGGTAACGGATGTTGATCCGGACTCCGAAGCCGCCGAGAAGGGTATTCGTGCCGGGGACGTGGTTGTCGAAGCACAGCTCGAGCCGGTCTCGAACCCTGAGCAGATGAAGGAACGGATTGCGGAAATTCAGGCGACGGACAAGAAATCTGTCCTGCTGCTCCTGAAGCGTGGCGATAATTCCCGCTTTATCGCTCTGAAGCTGAACAAGGAAAGCTAACCCAGCTAAATCCTCAAAGGATGGCGCCCCTCGGATGAGGCGGCGCCATTTTTTATGCCTCGGCGAATTCGCTTCGCCGGTAGCCTTGATAATAGAGGAGGGTGGTGAGGTCGCCAAAGCGGATGGTCGCGTCCGCCGCCGCTGCCGCTTTCTCCTTGGCATGGAAGGCCACGCCGAGGCCCGCCGCCTCGATCATCGGGATATCGTTGGCCCCGTCGCCGATGGCCGCTGTCTCCTCCCGCCGCAGGGAATATTCATGGCGTAGGGATTCCAGGGTGTTGAGCTTGGCGGCGGTATTCAGGCTCGGCTCCGCCGCGACACCCGTAAGCGCGCCCTCCTCGAATAGAAGTTCGTTGCTCATATCCATATGAAACCCGACTGTCTCGCGTACTCGGCTGGTGAAAAAGGTAAAGCCGCCGGAGACAAGAGCGGTGTAGGTGCCGTTCGATCGCATTGTCTGCACTAAGGTGCGCGCGCCCGCGGTGAGGGTGACCCGCTCGTCAAACACCTGCTGCAGGATTTCCTCGCGGAGGCCTTTCAGCATGGCAACCCGGGCGCGAAACGCCTCGTTGAAATCCAGTTCTCCATTCATCGCCTGTTCGGTAATCGCCGAAACTTCCTCGCGGAAGCCAGCAAAATCTGCCAACTCATCAATACATTCGACAGTAATGATGGTGCTGTCCATATCCGCCAGAAAAAGTTTCTTGCGCCGAAAGTCGGCGGGTTGCAGGCAAAAATCGATGTTTTCGAGCAATCCCGCATTCCTTAGGCTGTTCTTTGCCAGATCTCTCTCTAGCCTCTCAAAGGCGATATCGACAGCGCGATCCTCTTCCAGCCAGTCTAGCGGTGCACAGTTGGCAGCTGCATCGATAAGCGTTTTCCGGGCGTCGTCGGCGATATTGCGAATTGAACTTTGCGCTGTATGATCAGCGACAAGGGTGAGAACCGATTTCTGTGTCATAACGTGAGGCCATAATTCCTTGACGGATAAAAATGCATCGCCGATCCAACGCCAGGCGGGAGCGGTCCTGTTGGCCGGGCCCACCGCCAGCGGTAAGTCCGCGTTGGCCATTGCCATAGCAGAGGAATTTGACGGTGTCATCATCAATGCGGACAGCATGCAGGTTTATAGCGGTCTACGCGTCTTGACCGCCCGCCCAAGCGCGGAAGAAGAAGCGAGTGCACCTCATCGGCTCTATGGGGTGCTGGGCCCGGCGGACTACTGCAATGCCGCGCGCTGGCGGGATATAGCACTAAAGAGATCGAGGATGCACGCGCCATTGGCAAACTACCCATCATCGTCGGCGGGACGGGGCTTTATTTCGATATCCTGACCAAGGGCATCGCTGAAATACCGCCTATTTCTGACGATGTGCGGTATCGCCTCCGTGATCTACATAAGCGGGAGGGCAATGCCGCCATCCATAAATTGCTGATGGCAAAAGATCCGGACATGGCAGCCCGACTAAATCAAGGGGACAGGCAGCGGCTTCTCAGGGCTCTGGAGGTGGTGGAAGAGACGGGCATCCCGCTTGGCGAGTGGCAGAAGCGGGCGCCGTCGGGCGACATATTGCAAGGACCGCGGCTCTGGCTCGCCC
>CALEMG010000185.1 GCA_937910835.1 uncultured Alphaproteobacteria bacterium
AGGTTGTCAAACCCACAAGCATTCGCCACTATCGCCCGATATACTCTCTCAATGAGTTAGGATGCTGGCGTCACAAGCCATAGCGTCCCGACACAAAAAAGCCGCACACTGTACACAGGTGCGGCTCTTGATATTAGCTTCCGATATTATCAGCCCTTTTTCTCCATCGGCGTTGCTTCCGCCGGAAGAGTGACACCGAGCGTCGGGTTCAACCGACCCATAGTAGCCAGCAACCGGTATTTTGCAAACCTGACAGAATACTCTACCGTCACCAGCGATGTCCGTGAATTAAACAGTTCATTATCCGCATCCAACAAATCCAGCAGATCACGCTGACCGATCTCAAATTCCTGTTTGTAGGTCGAGGCAACCTCAGTATTAGCGACAACAGCCGCTGCGAGAACTTCCGCACGTGCTTCCGAGCGGGCAAGAGAACTCCAACTGCGGCGAACTTCTTCCTCTACAAGTCGCTCAAAGCGGCGTTTGCGCTGCTCCGTCTCGGCTTTGCGGGCAACAGCTTCTTTCTCACGGCCTTCGTCGATTCCTCCCCTGTAGAGGTTGTAACGCAGCCGAAGCATCGCCAGAAAATCGTCGTTATGCCCCTCGACCCCGTCAAGATTATTATCCGCTGAGCCACCCACTTCCAGATTGACGGTGGGATAATAACTTGCCTGTGTTGCCTGAATTTCCGCATCAGACGTTTTAATGTCTGACGAAGCGAACTTGATATCCGGATTGCCTTCCAACGCCATCGCCACGATATCATCGATATTGTCCGGGAGAACGCTGTCGCTAAACTCAGGGAGTTCAAGGTTGACGGGCTGTACACCCACAACTCTTAGATAGGTGATTTCCGCATCGTCCTGCGCGCGCAAGGTTTCAACGAGCGTGTCTTCTGCTGCGGCAAGACGCGCCAGCGCCTGCTGATCGTCACCGATACCGCTTTGCCCCGCTCTCACTCGGTCCTGAATTTCATTCAGAGTGCGGCGGTGTTTTTCGACATTTTCCTTCGCCAGCTCGACGATTTCCAGACTGCGAAGTGTATCAAGGTATGAGCGCACCGCATCAAGAGCGATCGCCTCTGCCCGTTCCTGAACCCGATATGCAGCACTTTCGACCCGGCTCCCCTGCCGGTCTACTTCCGCACTACGAAATCCGCCATCGTAAAGCGTCTGAACCAGCAGGAGACTTGATTCCGTACGGCGCAAATCCTCATTATCAATAGTAACTGTATCGGTCCACTCGTACCCAATGCCCGCTTCAAGATCGAGCGACGGAAGATAAAGCCCCTCAGCTTGTTTTAATTCCTGATCGACTGCGCGGCGATTTGCCGAAGCTTCGGCGATTTCCGGATAGGTCGAAACTGTTTGCTGAACGGCTTCCACCAATGTTTCGGATTGTGCGGCCCCCACCGCTATATAACTTCCGAAGACAGCCGTTAGAATACTGGCGGAAAGCACATTCATTGTCTTGACCGCACTGTTTCTAAGCTTCATGCCCCTCTCCCACTGTGTCTGTTTTGCTTAATCGACGAAAATTTTAAACTCGTCTAATAGCGCAATGCCCGAGCAAAACATCAATCCAAAACTCATTTTTAATATGCCGGTAATCTACGCTCTCTTTCCGCCGTCAATCAACTCTATATAGCCGCGAACGCCACATATTTCGCGGTCAGCGCGATAGCTTGTGGCAAAAATACAACGGTCCGTTCAGGCTATCCTACCATATTAACTTCGCCATCCAGTCCTGCCGTCAATGCCTGCCCTTGACGTAACGGAAAGCATAACATTTTCCAAAGTCGCTTAAATCGTCGTCAATTATGGTTAATTTTTGTTGAAAAGTCAGGGGAAACTCCGCAACTATATATTATATATGACGTTGTGCCCGGAAGGAGCGGCTTACTGAATCACAGAACTGTGGCACATTCTCATATTCTTGAGAAATACTCTTTTGCCAATATGTTAACCGCATTTTCACCAAATAAGCGTTGAATGATCGATAAGGACGCACGATCCATCCAGCGTAACGAAACATGCAAAAGCAGGATGGAAACGGCAAGGCAGTAGACAGGGGAAGCTCAACCAGCCGCAATCATTTCCCCATCGCAACATGAAATCGCCGAAATTATAGGTGATGGTTGGACGGGAAAGTAAGGCTATGGCAAGGCTAAGGAAACATGGGAAGACCTATTCTCTCATTTCTCGAACGCGGGGCGGAGCTTCTGGGCATGACGTTAGGATTAAGTCGGGTGGAACTTGGCGAATGACGAGGACAAGTCGGTGAGTGAAAATTCACGCGAGCCCTTGCCGCTCGAAATCAAGGCGGCGGACGATCTATTCGTCACGAAAAGTGGGGATAAAAAGACGAGGGATACCGAATTGAAAATAGGTAAGCCGGCCGCAGCCGCAAATACACGAGACACCCCAAAATCTACCCCCCGGACCAAAACAGAAAACAAAGGGAACTGGCAAGTCAATCTCTCCGAAATTGCTCGTTCCGATCAGGATCCCCTGCTCGGTTGTCTTGCTGCTCTGACGAAGCTTTTCGATGACCCTCGCACACCGGAAGCTCTGATCTATGGCCTCCCCCTTGAAGACAACTGCTTGACGCCGTCGCTATTTGTCCGGGCAGCAGAACGTGTTGGCATCAGCGCCCGCATCACCAACCGGAAGCTTGATAAAATACCGGAAGCAGTCCTGCCCTGAGTCATCCTGCTCAACGATCGGCGCGCCTGTGTCCTGCTATCGCGGGAAGATGGGAATGCCAAAGTCATCTTCCCCGAAACAGGGGAGGGCTCCGACAGCCTACCGCTTAAAGAGTTGGATGCCGCCTACGCCGGATATGCCATCTTGACTCGCCCGAGCTTTAAATACCGCGTCGATAAAGACGAAAAGCTTTTGGATCGGTCTGGCTCCTGGTTTTGGGGCACTATGTGGCAGTTCTGGCCAACCTATGTTCAGGTCATCATCGCCGCGTTCCTGATTAACAGTTTCGCGCTGGCGAGCCCACTTTTCATTATGAATGTCTATGACCGAGTTGTCCCCAACCGAGCGATTGAGACATTATGGGTATTGGCGATTGGTGTGATTACGGTGATCGGCGTCGATCTGCTGCTTAAATCGCTGAGGTCGTATTTTGTCGACAATGCCGGAAATCGGGCCGACGTTCTCCTGTCCAGCCGAATATTTGAACAAGTGCTTAATTTGCAGGTCAAGGCGCGCCCGGCTTCTGCTGGCGCCTTTGCCAATCATTTACGCGAGTTCGAAACCCTGCGGGATTTCTTCACCTCCGTTACGGTGACGGCGCTCGTCGATTTGCCCTTCCTCGCTATTTTTCTGTTTATCATCTACCTGATAGGCGGCCCTCTCTTTATCATTCCTGCCGTTGCTGTACCTGTTGTCCTGCTTATCGGGCTGTTTCTGCAATGGCCCATGCGCCGCGCCGTTTCCAAAACCTCTGAGGAAGCTGCGCAAAAGCATGGGGTTATCGTTGAGACGATCTCCGCCCTCGATACTGTAAAGAGTATGGGAATTGAAGGCCATATGCAGAAAGAATGGGAGCGCTTCGTCGGAAAGACCGCAGAAACAAGTGTCGCCGCGCGTTTCTTTGCTGGCCTTGGCATCAATCTTTCAGCCGCCGCCATGCAGCTTGTGACGGTTGGCGTGGTTGTCTATGGCGTCATCCTGATGGGAGAATCGGATTCCAGCATTACCGTTGGCGCCTTGATCGCCTGCACCATTCTGACCGGCCGGACCATGGCACCGCTTGGTCAGATTGCCGGGCTGCTTACCCGCCTCAATCAAGCCATTGTTGCCTTGAAAGGGCTTAATCATATTATGTCCCTGCCAGTTGAGCGCGGCGCAGAGAAACGCCAGCTCAGCCGCCCGAATATCCAAGGTGATATCGAGTTTAAAGATGTGACCTTCAAATATCCGGGCACCGATATCCCTGCACTCAACAATGTATCATTTAAGATACGGGCGGGTGAAAAGGTTGGATTTATTGGGCCGGTCGGATCGGGAAAGACAACGATTTCCCGCCTTCTGATCAATCTCTATGAGCCAGACGAGGGCGCCGTTCTGATTGATGGCACGGATATCCGGCAGATCGATCCGTCCGATATCCGCCGAAGCATTGGCAGCGTCATGCAGGATATCACGCTGTTCCAGGCCACCGTGCGCCAGAATATCACACTGGGTCATCCACGGGCCGATGATGAGATGATCCTGAATGCCGCGAAACTCTCTGGTGTTCATGACTTCATTTCAACGCACCCACACGGGTATGATCTGCATGTCGGTGAAAAGGGCGCTACGATGTCAGGGGGGCAACGGCAAACGATCGGGCTTGCCCGCGCATTCCTGCCCAATCCACCCATCCTGATGCTTGATGAGCCGACAAGCGCCATGGACATCAATTCCGAGCGACGGCTGTTAAGCCGGCTTCAGGAGTATATTCAAGGAAAGACCCTCCTTCTCGTCACACATCGCACCTCGCTCTTTTCGCTGGTGGATCGGATCATTGTCCTTGGGAATGGCAAAATTGCTGCGGACGGTCCTCGTGATGAAATACTGAAGCTCGGTCAGAGCGCAAATTCAGCCTCCAAAACCGTTTCTGCGACTGGTTCGAAACCGCAGCGAATCTGTCCAGAGGACTGACGATGACAGAAAATTTGAAATGGAATGACTCGGATTTCGCATCAGATGTCGTGGCCGCCAAAGTACAGGGCCCACATCCACGCTCTTTCCTGTTACTGTTCGGTATCATTGCCTTCTTCGTTGTAGGGTTCATCTGGGCAAAAAACGCTATTCTGGACGAAGTAACTCGCGGCGAAGGAAAGGTTATTCCGTCGAGCCAGGTGCAAATTATCCAGAACCTTGAAGGCGGCAGTCTCAGAGAGCTGCTGGTCCATGAAGGAGATATTGTCGAAAAGGGCCAGATCCTTCTTCGTATCGACGATACCGGTTTTTCCTCGCGCGCAGGCGAAATTGAGTCCAACTATCTGAACTTGATGGGGCGCATTGCCCGCCTTGAAGCCGAGGCAACGGGAGAACCACTCACCTTCCCGGCCGAGCTTCTAGCTGAACGCAAAGACATCACCGTGCGGGAGCAAAATCTGTTCAACGCACGGCAGGCGGAACTACAATCACAGATCCAGATACTGCGTCAACAGGCACAGCAGCGCCAACAGGAAATCACGGAGATTAACGGACGCCTGCGTCAGCTGCGTGCAAGCCTCGCCCTCGCCAATGAGGAGATGGAAATCACCGCGCCGCTCGTCAAGAAAGGGATCGTCCCAAAGGTGGATTCCCTTAAATTACGCCGTGAAGTCAATGATCTGAAAGGCCAGATTTCCGCATCAGAGCTTTCCAAACCACGTGTTCAAGGGGCGCTTAAAGAAGCCAATCAGCGAATTGAGGAAAAAATACTCAGCTTCAAAAGCGTGGCATCACAAGAGCTAAGCCAGACCCGTGCGGAATATGAAGCCGCCCGTCAGGCCATTCTGGGCGTCAAGGATCGCGTCGCCCGTACGGATGTGCGCTCTTCCGTTACCGGTGAAGTGAAGGACGTGAAAATTCAGACCATTGGCGGCGTCGTCAAGCCGGGACAGGATATTATCGAGATCGTGCCCATCGATGATACGCTTCTGGTGGAGGCGAATATCCGCCCCTCTGACATCGCCTTTTTGAGGCCCGGCCAAGAAGCCACGGTCAAGATCACCGCCTATGATTATTCGATATATGGCGGATTGCCAGCGAAGCTGGAACGGATCAGCGCAGATACGATTGTCGATGAGAAAACTGGCGAAAGCTACTATCAGATCATTGTTCGCACGGACCAGAATTTTCTTAAGCGCGGGGAAAATACATACCCGATTATTCCCGGAATGGTGGCCTCCGTCGATATCTTGACAGGCGAAAAAACAGTACTCGATTATATCCTTAAGCCTATCCTGAAAACGCGGGACACCGCTTTGAGGGAACGCTGATGAAACGGAATGTAATGATCAAGCGTACAACCGCTCTTCTACTGACAGGCCTTTTCCTTCTGGGCATTGCAATCAATGCGCCCGTTCGCGCGGAAGTAACGGAAAAGGGGCTCTTCGGGCTTTTGGAAATTCCATCGGACGATCTAGCGGCACTGCCCCTCTGGCTCAAGGT
>CALEMG010000186.1 GCA_937910835.1 uncultured Alphaproteobacteria bacterium
ACTCATTGATTATCGACCCATGGGGCAAAATTCTAGCCGAAGCAGGGGAGGAACCCGGCTTTATCACGGCAGAGATCAACATGGCGGACATCGCCAGACGTCGCCAGCAAATCCCGAATTTGCGAAATATCCGGGACTTTACCGTGCACGCTCCTGAATCCATTGCTGACGCAGCGGAGTAACGCCGTTAAAGCGGTTTTCGGGCGACTATGGATTGACGGCAGGCAGGATTTGGCGCATCAACGCGCCCCTCAAAAAAATCGATAACATCCAAACTGTTGCTAAAAAATTCAGCGAGCTCTCCGGGAGCAAGGAGAAAGTCTGGATTGCTTGGGCGGCCGTATTTCTCGTTGCCTTGCGCAAATGTGTCGTAAAGCAGAATACCGCCCGGTGACAGCGCCGCTGCGATATCCGCAAACAGGGGCCGCCAGAGGTAATTGACCACAACAATGCCGGAAAAAGTGTTGTCGGAAAATGGCCAGCGTTCCTTTTCCAAATCCGCTTGCACGATTGAAAGCCCTTCCCGCCCCTGATACGTCTCGATGGGCGACGTATTAATATCCACGGCGGTTACTTCATAGCCCGCGCCTAACAAATAGAGGCTATGCCTTCCTGCACCACATGCAAGGTCCAGAACCGGCTTTTGCTTTGGTATCAGGTGTGCATATTTCTCGATCCAGAGTGATATGGGCCGCATAAAACTCCCTTTTCAAGCCAACGAAGGCTTGTGTTTAACTGGAAAAAGATTATTTCTTATAAAATAGGTAATTTACATTAACATAACAGTTTCAGTGAATGATTAAGTACGATCTTAAATGTGAAAACGCCCATGTGTTCGAGGCATGGTTTAAAAACAGCGCCACTTATGATGAACAGGCCGGCGTTGGAGATATTGTGTGCACCGTATGCGGATCTACCAGCATTGATAAAGCCCCTATGGCCCCCGCCGTTCCGCGCAAAGGCACGTCATCCATATCAAAACGCGAAGAAACGGCGAAAGCGGAAGCAGATAAAACCGCCGTTGCCATGACGGCGCTTCGCCAACTTCGTAAAACCGTGGAAGAAAATTGTGATTATGTCGGTCCCCGTTTCGCGGAGGAGGCCCGTAAGATGCATTATGGCGAAGTCGAGCAACACGGCATTTATGGAGAGGCCACACCGGAGGAAAGCAGCGAATTGCAGGAAGAAGGCGTTGAGATAGCCGAGATTCCGTGGTTGCCGACAACAGACGCCTAATAAACTAAATCAAAAGGCCCGGAGAATTCCGGGCCTTTTTTTATGAAACAGCAGGAAGTTTTAAAGCGGGTTATTCCGTCTTGGTTTCTTCCTTATCACCGCCTTCTTTCTCGGCTTCCTCTGCTTTTTCGTCTTCAGTTGGCGTCATCAGGATGATGGAAGCATCCGCCTTTAATTCTTCAAGCAACTTGTCAATGACAGAACTACTGACTTGTGAGCGAAGTTCCGGCTCTTTCTCCTCAAAGGACGGAGCTTCAGTATTCCGCTTGTCTTCAGATTTAATGACATGATACCCAAACTGAGTTTTGACCGGTTTCTTTGTATATTCCCCTGCGTTCAGACCAAAGGCAGCATCGGCAAATTCCGGCACCATGCTTTGCTTTGTGAAATAGCCAAGATCACCGCCATTGGGACCGGAAGGGCCGGTTGAATATTCCTTCGCAAGCTCCTCAAAATTGCCACCATCATCGAGCAATTTAATCATGTCATTGGCTTCTTCTTCTGTCTTGAGCAGAATATGCCTGGCATGGAGCTGTTCTTCGGGTGTAAAATCAGCAACGCTCTTGTTATACTCTTCTTTCAAGAGCTCATCCGTCACCAGTTCGTCAATCTTGCTGGTAATATAAAATTCCTGCATCAACTGGGTGCGAACCGTGTCCATACGATCCTGAAACTCTTTCTGGTCGCCCATTTTTTCCGCTTCGGCGGCCTGGGAAATCACTTCCATACTAATCATTTGCTGCAACAATTGATCCTTGATGAATTCAATTGGCGCCTGACGATACTGCGCCGGCAACGAAGCGTATAGTGCCTGAACATCCAACGACGTGATATTCTTGCCGTTTACCGTCGCCAGAACTTCACTGTCAGCCTCCGTCAGTTTTTCGTCAGCTTTCATCTCAGCGGTCTCAGAAGCAATCATTTCAGCACCGGGCAAGGAGCCCCCTTGCGCGCCGACGTAATAGCCAATGGCCAGACAGAGCACTGCAACAACAGCCAGTGAAAAATAATGCAATGATTTCATAATATTAAAATCCCAATTTGTATTTACGCACTCGAACTAGCCGAAATGACTTTTCTGCGCGCCAAGAGTTCAAGCGAATATAGTAATATTTCACATCAGAACAACCTTTCATCCAACGTGAGGATTTTTTTCCATATTTTTGCCATCAAATATGGTGCTTTTCGCCTCTAGCGTACCGGATAGATTGACATGACTGCGCTAGCCCCTTATCTGTCAGCATATCCTTAGAAGTAGTTTTTTCCTGATAGAAGAGACTATGTGTACATTGTGCCTGCGCAAAATCGCGTAATCCAGAAAAGCAAACCCACGACTGGAGTTTAGTCAGATATGTTCGGTTCTATTGCCAAGAAGTTGTTCGGATCACCGAATGACAGGGCTCTTAAAGTCGTTCGAACCAAAGTTGACGAGATCAATGCGTTTGAGGACAAAATCAAACCATTGAGTGACGCCGAACTGATGGCGAAGACCCAGGAATTTAGGGATCGCATCGAAGCCGGAGCGAAGCTGGATGACCTCTTGCCCGAGGCATTTGCCTGCGTTCGGGAGGCCGCTTGGCGCGCCCTTGGTGAACGGCATTACGATGTCCAGCTCCTTGGCGGCATTGTGCTGCATCAGGGCAAGATTACGGAAATGAAAACCGGTGAAGGTAAGACACTTGTGTCCACTTTGCCCGCTTATCTGAATGCCTTGTCTGGCAAAGGCGTTCATGTGGTGACGGTGAATGACTACCTCGCCAGCCGCGACTCACAGTGGATGGGACAGGTCTTTGCCAAGCTCGGCCTCTCTGTTGGTTGCATCGTTCACGGCGTCGATGACGAAGAGCGCCGAGCAGCCTACGCGGCCGATATCACTTACGGTACAAATAACGAATTCGGGTTTGACTATCTACGTGACAATATGAAGTTCGAAAAATCTGCGATGGTTCAACGCGGATTCAATTTTGCCATCGTCGACGAGGTAGACAGTATCCTGATCGACGAAGCCCGTACACCGCTGATCATTTCGGGCCCTGCAGAAGATTCATCCGATCTCTATCTCGCCATTGACGCCCTTATTCCGAACTTACAGGAGAATGACTACGAGATCGACGAAAAGGCGAAGACTGTTGGCTTCTCTGAAGATGGGACAGAGAATATCGAGCACGTGCTGGAAGCCGCCGGACTACTTAAAGGCAGCAATCTGTATGATGTCGAAAACGTCACGATCGTTCATCACCTGAACCAGGCTCTTCGAGCGCATAAATTGTTCGAGAAGGACAAAGACTATATCGTCAAGGATGATAAGGTCATCATCATCGACGAGTTCACCGGTCGCATGATGGAAGGCCGACGGTTTTCCGAAGGCCTTCATCAGGCACTTGAGGCAAGAGAGAAAGTTACCATTCAGCCGGAAAACCAGACCCTCGCGTCGATTACCTTCCAGAATTATTTCCGCCTTTATGACAAGCTTGCCGGGATGACCGGCACCGCGGCAACAGAGGCCGATGAATTTCAGGAAATATACGGCCTTGAGGTCATTGAAATTCCGACCAATGTTCCGGTTGCCCGTATTGACGCCGATGATGAGGTCTACCGAACGGCGGAGGAAAAGTATAACGCCATCGTCGTTACCATCGAAGAGTGCGTCAAAAGGGGCCAGCCGGTTCTCGTCGGGACGGTCTCTATTGAGAAATCGGAGATGCTCTCCGACCTTCTGAAAAAGAAGAAAATCCCCCATAAGGTTTTGAACGCCCGTTACCATGAGCAGGAAGCAGAGATCATCAGTCAGGCGGGACGCATCGGCGCCGTGACCATTGCGACCAATATGGCTGGCCGTGGTACTGACATTAAACTTGGCGGCAACGAAGAAATGATGATTGCCGCGAGAACCGCAGATCTCACAGATGAGTCGGAAATTGCCAAAATTTCGGCCGAGTTGAAGCTGGAAATCGAGGAGCAACGCAAGCAGGTTCTCGCCGCGGGTGGGCTTTTCGTTATCGGAACGGAACGGCATGAATCCCGGCGCATCGATAACCAGCTTAGGGGTCGCTCCGGTCGACAAGGTGATCCAGGCACGTCACGTTTCTTCCTATCCCTGCAGGATGATCTGATGCGCATTTTTGGGTCGGAACGTATGGATGGCATGCTACGCAAGCTAGGCCTCGAAGACGGTGAGGCGATCGTTCACCCGTGGATTAACAAGGCGCTTGAGAAAGCACAGCAAAAGGTCGAGGCCCGCAACTACGAAATCCGCAAGAACCTGTTGAAATTCGATGACGTGATGAATGACCAGCGAAAAGTCATTTATGAACAACGCATTGAATTGATGGATACGCAGGATGTATCCGAAACGGTCTCCACTATGCAGGAAGAAGTGATTGATGACCTTGTCGATACACATATTCCGCCAAAGGCATATCCGGAACAATGGGATGTCGAAGGCCTGAAACTGGCCGTTGAGCGGACACTTGCGCTTGACTTGCCCATCGGAGAATGGGCAGCGGAAGAGGGAATCGCCGATGAAGAAATCCGGGACCGCCTAAAGGATGCGGCAAAGCGCAAAATGGCCGAAAAAGCCGTCCGATATGGCTCTGAAGTCATGCGAATGGTTGAGAAAAGCATATTGCTGCAAATCCTCGATCAAGCATGGAAGGATCACCTTCTACAGCTTGACCAGCTTCGTCAGGGCGTATCGCTTCGGGCCTATGCCCAAAAAGATCCGCTCAATGAGTATAAGAGCGAAGCCTTCAACATGTTCGAAATGATGCTGAACCAGCTACGCGAGACGGTGACGACCTACCTTTCGCATGTTCAGCTTCAAAATCCGGCCGAGCAGCTGCAGCGTGAGGAACCTGACGAAAGTGAAATGACCGCCACTCATATTGATCCCGTAACCGGTGAGAACGAATTTGAGACGGCGGAACTGAATCCGGAGGGTACCAATGCGGAAAACTGGGGAAAAGTGCGCCGCAACGCCCCCTGCCCGTGTGGTTCTGGTAAAAAGTTCAAGCAATGCCACGGGCGCGTTTGAAGGAACAACAGGGGACTTCGTTTCAAGGTTTACTATGATTTCGTTTTTAAAATCGCTTCTATCTGAGAATAATGTGGCCGAACCTGCGACACAGGATGAGGCTCACATCGCGACAGCCGCGCTATTGATAGAGGCGGCCTTGTCAGATGACGACTATCAGGACGTGGAGCGCAATGCGATCATCAACGTGCTCGTCCGTCACTACAGCATATCGGACGCGGATGCACGGGACTTGGTGCAAGAGGCTGAGAAAGCACAAGCCGCATCGGAACAGCTCTTTTATTTTACCCGGACCGTCAAAGACAGTTTTCCGGTTGAAACCCGCGTACAAATGATTGAGATGCTTTGGGAGATTGCCTATGCGGACGGGGTCGTGAGTAAATTCGAGGCTAATCTTGTCCGCCGGATCGCCGG
The DNA here is from genome assembly GCA_937910835.1 of uncultured Alphaproteobacteria bacterium. GTDB lineage: Bacteria > Pseudomonadota > Alphaproteobacteria > Sneathiellales > Sneathiellaceae > Sneathiella. The sequence goes on from CALEMG010000186.1 coordinate 5,684, forward strand.
CCTCATATACGTCAGCGACCGCGAACGAGGCGATGCCCGCAAAAGGGTGATGGCCCGTCTCGGGATCAATGAGAATTGATTTTTCGGCAACCCATAGATTTTGGGGTTGTTTTTCCCCGTTATTAGCGATAATCCGTAAAGTGACATTGACGATTTCGTATGCATGTTGCTTTGATGAACTGGCTGGAGAACCTAAATGACCTACGTTGTTACCGAAAATTGCATCCGCTGCAAATATATGGACTGCGTGGAGGTCTGTCCGGTGGACTGCTTCTATGAAGGCGACAACATGCTGGTGATACATCCCGACGAATGTATCGACTGTGGTGTATGTGAGCCCGAATGCCCGGCCGAAGCCATTCTGCCCGATACAGAAGAAGCCGCTGAAAAATTCCTCGATCTCAATCGTGAATATTCGGAGATCTGGCCGAATATTACACAGAAAGGCGAACCGCCGGCGGATTCAGAGGAATGGGACGGTAAGCCCAATAAATACCCTGAAGAATTCAGTCCTAAACCCGGTAGCGAGGGATAGCCAAGTAGCTTATCGCCCTTGACATTCGTAAAACCGGCACGATTTATATAACAATATTAGCTTTTCGCGCAAAATTGTGCTATATTCCTCGCTATACAACAGGTTTGTTATAGTGAGTGTGGTGTGTGAATGGTTTTGTGGCTATTTGCGCAAAATATAGCATGGCCTATTTTTGACGTTTAGTGTGAATATCTGCAGCGCTGTAAATGCAGCTGTTTTTTTTTGCGTTAATGCAAAAGATATGAATTTCCGCGGTTGATGAGAAGGATTTAAATGACAAAAGAAATGGATTTTGCACCGCTCGACCATGTGGTTTATCCGACCCACGGCGTTGGACAGGTTATCAGTATTGAGGAGCAGGAAATTTCTGGAATGGCATTGACGCTTTATGTCGTCGATTTTGCCCATGAGAAGATGACGCTCCGCGTTCCGATCAAACAGGCCAAGAATGTCGGGATGCGCGCCTTGTCGACGCCGAAAAAGATGAAAAGTGCGTTGGATACGCTCAAAGGCCGCGCCCGCATCAAACGCACGATGTGGAGCCGACGCGCCCAAGAGTATGAAGCGAAAATCAATTCCGGCGACCCAGTACAGATTGCCGAAGTTGTGCGGGATCTGCATCGCAATGAGGATCAGCCTGATCAATCATATAGTGAGCGCCAAATTTATGAAGCGGCTCTCGTACGGCTCTCGCGTGAACTCGCCGTCGTTGAGCAGATCGAGGCGGATGCCGCCACGGAGAAAGTTCAGAAGGTACTGAAAGCCGCCTGACTTTCAGCAACATAATATCCAAAAAGGGCCCGGAAGATAATCCGGGCTTTTTTTGTATAAATTTGCCGTAAATTCCTTTGTTGGACTTGCCAATCTGCGCCATAGGTTTCATTGTAAACAACTATGAAATCCAGAAAATATAAAGAAAAATTTGGATGCTTAACTGCCTCTAAAAGAGTATGGGCCATTGCCTCAATCCATGGGGAAGCGGATGCCCTCATGGCCATGCATAATGAAATTTCCCGGCGTTGGCGGCATGGCGACCGAATCGTATATCTTGGGAATTATCTCGGCCGCGGAGCGAAAGTACGGGAAGTTCTCGACGAACTCTTATCCTTTCGTATAAATCTTCTATGCCTTCCAGGCATGATTCCGGAGGATATCGTCTATCTTCGAGGCGCGCAGGAAGAAATTTGGCGCAGCTTACTGCAGCTTCAACTAGCCCCGCAACCGACCGAAGTCCTCGACTGGATGGTCGCAAATGACGTCGGCCATTCGCTCAAGGCATATGATGAAACACTGGACGAGGTTCGTAAGTATGTTCGTGAAGGCATTCTCGCGACGACCAAATGGACGAACCGACTGCGCGAGAAAGTCCGATCCTATCCCGGCCATAACGATATTTTTATCGCGCTGCGCCGTGCCGCCTATACAGAGGGCGGCGAGTTACTCTTCGTCCATGCAGGATTGGATCCGGCCCTCCCCGTCATTGAGCAGAATGACAGCTTCTGGTGGGGCAATCGTCGGTATAATGAAATTGCCGCCCCCTACTATGGCTTTAAGCGCGTTGTCAGGGTGTATGAGAAAGATCATGGCGGTGTCACGATAAAACCCCATACCGTCTCGCTCGACGGAGGCTGCGGCTTTGGCGGCACTCTGGAGGCCGCATGCT
>CALEMG010000187.1 GCA_937910835.1 uncultured Alphaproteobacteria bacterium
CCTCCATATCCTTCAGGATCGCCTTGATATTCTCCGGCATATCGCCGAGGCGAATGCGACCGATATTTCCGCTATCAGTACTGTTGAGTTCCGTCAGCAGAGTGGGGAGCTGTTCGCAACTGTCGATAAAATTGCTGATCGTGCCCGCAAGCTTCCTTTGAGCCTCGCCGCTGGCATTTTCGCCGCTGCCACCGGGCACGATGATCTGAGTGATGTCGAGGGTCACGTCACCTGGATCGGTATCCAAAATCTTGCGGGCCTGCTGCACCAGCAGGATATAATAGCCGTCGACCGTGCGCACCGGATCAGAGACTTGTCCCGGGCGCAAGTCGGGCAGAACTGCAGCAATCTCTGGAGGGACTTCATCTTCCAGCACCCAGCCGATCGCGCCGCCGGAGGCCGCCGTCGCGCCCTGACTGAGCTGGGCGGCGGCGCGCTGAAACGAGGCGCCGGATCGGAGTTGCGAGACAAGATCGACAACGGCGCCGCGAACCTGTGCTTCCGGCGTATTGGACTCGATCGGCAGATATATCTCACTCAGCAGATATTCGCTCTTGCCCTTATTATTTTCCAGCCGTTTCAGGACGGTCTCCACTTCTTCGTCCGAAATGGTGATGCGGGTCATGATCCGCTCCTGAATCACCCGGTTCCATGTCAGATTGGCGCGCACTTGCGCCAATATTGTCTCGATATCGACATTGCCCTGCCGGAGCATCCGGTCGATCTGGCCTGGTTCCATGCCATTGTTTTTCTCAAGGAAGGAGATGGCTTCAAACACCTGTTCATCGCTGACGGCGATATTGAACCGCGCCGCCTCCTGCATCTTCAGCCGGTCGTCGATCAGCCGCGCCACGGTCGGGTTGATGAGCTGCTGGCGGGTTTCGCGTGTGTTGGGAAAGCCAGAGAGCAAAATCGTCAGGGAAATCCGCTGGTTCAGGTCATAGCCGGAAATGATCTCGTCATTGACAATGGCGACAATTTTCTGCACGTCTTGCGCCAGAGTCGTCGTCATGACAAGCATAACGGCCATGCCTGCAAGCAGGGAGCTTTTCAACATTTGACGGATTAGCATTCTTACAAATCTTTACGTGTTTTTACAAAAAATTCAGTCACTTGATACAGCGCGTGCATAGAATAACCTGTTCCGGGCCTAGTTGAAAGGCAGCAGTCTGAATTTGACGCTCACCCGGGTTTCCGGTTCGACATCCCGGTCGCGCGTGAAGGACCGTTTGGCCTCCAGGGCGAAGCCGAAACATTCATCCAGATATTCAAAGCCAAGCGTTCCGTCAATGGAATTACCGCTGTTGACTAGATTACGCCGATAGCTGCCGTAAACACTCCAGAATTCGGCGATTTTGGTCTTGCCTTCGATATAGATTTCCTCGCGCTTGTCCTGGGTCAGGCCGTTAGGATCATCGCGTAAGTAAACATAACCAAGATCGAACCAGTTGTCCGTTGTGCCTAATTTCATGGTCACCTCGTTCCGGGCGAGATAGAGGCTGTCATGATCGAGCCGCACGCGGTTCACGAATTGCAGATAGTCGGCGGGTCGGATTTCCAGACGGGCGACATAGTCGGAGAATTGATCCTCCAGCCCGGTGCCGTTGGCAAAGCCGGTGTTATTGCTGAAATTATAGCTTTGTCCGAACAGGAAGGTCGTGTAACCGCCGGAGGACACATAGAACAACAAGATGATGCCGAAAATCAAGCGGGCGCCGGTCTCAAACTCGACCAGACCAGCCTAGCGGATGGAGCCGAACAGGTTGGTATCGTCAAATTCGAAGCTGAGGCTATCCTCATTCGGGGTATCATTATCGCCCACGACATCGGACCAGACTGCTTCGACAATTGGTTCGACCAGCTGGCGGATGGTGCCGGACTGGCGGACGAAGGGGTACCGCCATTCCAGCGAGGCTGAGGGAACGACGCGCCCATAGAAGTCATTCTGATCCGTCGCGCTGGATGGATCGTCCGGATTGGCGAGGATGTCATGGGCATAGTAAAGATCACCGCGCAGAGACGTGTCGAAGGTGATGACCTGACCGTTCGACGTGGTGTAGGGAATGTGATACCCGCCTTCAAGAGAAAACCGGTCAGTGTCCTGCCCGTCGGTGCGGTAAATCGCAAGGACGTCGGCATCAGCGCTGAACCGGCCGCCAAAGGAATTAGGCTCGCCGACATAGGAATAATTCCACCAGGCCGGGACGATCGGGGTTTCGCCGGAGACATCGTCTTCAGTCAGCCCCTGGAAGCTGTAGGCACTTAAGAGCGAGAAATTCCGGCCCCGCTGCCCCTGCAGATAGAGATTGGAAGTCAACGTATCCTGATCGCTGATGTCATATTTCTCAAGATAGGTATCGTTGGTGGTGCGGAAGACATCAAAGCCCCAGATCCAGGCATCATCAATCCGGAACTGGCCGTCGCCTCGGATATGCCCTTGAAACTCTTTCTCTCCTGTCTCGATATTATTGTTGTCCACTTCCTCGACATAGGTGAGGGAGCCGTCAAACTTGAAATCGCCGCTTTCGACCGCCTGACGGTATTCCGCCGCCATCTGCAGCCCTTCCTTGGTGGTCAGCATCGGCGTGACGGTCAGGTCCTTATCCTCGGAGATGGCATAGTAATAGGGAACACTGATACCATAGCCGAGGGTTGATGAATCAAATGCGGTGGGTGCCAGAAACCCACTCTCGCGATCGACCGTCGGGTCGGGATGTGAGAAATAGGGGGTATAGGCAATTGGTACGCCGAAGAATTCCAAGAAGGCGTTGCGATAGGTGATGGTTTTCTCCGTCCGGTCATGAATGACCTTCTCGGACTTGATTTGCCAGATCGGCGCGCGCTCCGGATCCTCGCGGCAGGGCTCACAGCTTGTAAAGACAGCCTTGGTCAACACGGTGCGGTTTTCATTCTCGCGCACCGCATCATGGGCGGCGAGGCGGGAATTATCGGTGAAGAGGAGTTTGAAGTCCCGGATCGCGCCTGTCTTGAGTTCGTTCTCAAGCTCCATATTTTCGGCAAAGAGGACATTGCCCGTCGGGTCCATCAGGACAACATTCCCCTCCGCGCGCACCGTATCGGAGGCAATGTCATAGATCAGCCTGTCGGATTTCAGGATGCGATCGCCCTGCACAATCTCGACATTGCCGGTGGCTTCGACCCGTTGTTCAGCGTTGAAATAGGTAACTTCATCCGCGCTGAGGAGAGCTTCCTTGGAAAGATCAAGCTCGCTCGACGGCGCTTCCTGCGCGAGGGCGACGCTTATCGGCGCGGGTAGCAGCAAGAGCGCCGCAAGGGAAAGAGGCATCATCCGCCGCATCGTCTAGCCATCCTCCAGATGAAACATCATGGCCAGGCCAAACAGCGTAATTGCGACGGCGGGTATCCAGGCGGAGAAAATGATCGGCAGGTTGCCGGACAGTCCCAACGCATAAATGATATCTGTCATGAAATAGAAAACAAACCCGGTCGTGATCCCGCCCAGCACCATGATCACTGTCCGGCCCTGCCTGAGGGTGCGCAAAGAGAAGGTCGCGGCCACCAGCACCATGGCCAGCATCAGGACCGGCCCTGCCATCAGGCTATACCAGTGCAGGCGGTGGCGGTCTCCGGAAAATCCCGCCAGCTCAAGCGTCTCGATAAAGCCGGGCAGATCCCAAAAGGAGAGCGTCGCCGGAGAGGCAAAGCTTTCCTGGATCTGAAGCACCGTAAGAGTGGTTGGCAGCTCCAGCTTGTCACGCCGCTCCGCCGGCTTGTTGGGGCCGGTAATCACGACATTGTCGAGTTCCCAATATCCGGGGTGCAGTCGCGCCTGGTCCGCATCAATCCGTCCGGTGAACTGGTCATCGGGGTCATACTCGAAAATGATCACATCGGTCAGGTCGAGGCCGCGGTTGATGGCGCCGCGTGCATGAATGACAGAGAGGCCATCCTCATCCAGCTGGCGGAGCCAGAGATCGTTGGTGGAGAGGGTCAACAGGTTCGATTTCGTCTCGAAATATTTAGCCTCCATTCGGTCGTTCCGGGCCTGCATCTCGGCGGCGATGGGATTGATCACGGTCAAGACCAGCAGGCCAACCCCGAAGGCAATGAGGAGAGAGGGGAACAGGAACTGCCAGACCGACACGCCGGTCGCGCGAATAACGGTGAGTTCGCTCGATTTCGAAAGGCGGAAGAAAGTCAACATACCGCCGAAGAGGGCGATAAAAGGCAGCAGCTTCAGCGCAAGGGTCGGGATACGCAGCAACACCATCTCCAGCAGGATGAAGATCGTGATATCGCCGCGATCCGCGCTCCGGCGCAACATCTCGATGAAATCAGCGAGGAAGACAATGGTCATCAGAACGCCGAAAATAACGGCGACATTCTTGATAAACTGCTTGGCAAGATAGATGGAAAGAGTCTCGGGTAACAGCATTAGCCGGGCTCCCCGCTGGCCAGGCTGTCCGGGGGTGCCTTGCTGTCAAGGAACGGCACCCGCCCGCCGCTGGCGAGATAGGCGGCTCCGAATGAGACAAGAACGGGCAGCAGGTAGAGGGCAGCCGTGACCAATACGGGTTGCACCGTCGCCCGGAACAGCGCCATCGCCCCGATCAGCAATAACACGCCCGACGCCGCCGCAATGGTCATCCGTCGGGCGCGGCCCCGGCGGGTAAATTCGCCGCCCATCACCCCGGCAAGTGCGATCATGACAAGCGCCACCGCATAGAGCGGCAACACGATGCGCTGGTTAAGTTCCGCTGTCAGCTTGTGCATTTCCTGCACGACCCGTTCGCTGTCCTCCGGACTGATGAGTTCCCAGATATAGCGATGCTCCGGCGATAGCCAGCGGGCGCCGCTCTTCTTCTCGAACTGGCTGACGTCGAGGGTATACTGATCGAAATAAAGCAGGCTGAGCTTCGCATCCTCTTTTGAGACTTCCTGAAGATTGCCCACATTCATGATAAAGCGGGGGCCATCCTCGGTCTTCACGAAGGCCCCGCGTTCAGCCATATAGGTCACGGGTTTTTCCGGCACTCGCTCGTCATGCACCAGGATGCCCAGCATCTCGCCTGCCGGTGTTTTCTCCCGGATATAGACAGTCACCCCATCGGCGAGGTTGTTGAATACCCCCTCTCGCAGCACCACGGCGGCGAGGCTGTCCTGCCAGGCGACGCGCAATTCCGTCACCGTGCGGTTACCATAGGGTACGAGAATAAAACCCAGGAAATACATCACCAGTGCGACGATCAGCGCGAGATAAATGGCGGGCTTTGCGAGCGCTGATTTACTGAGTCCCGCCGCCCACATGACAATCAGTTCGCTATCGGAATAAAGCTTGTTGAAGGCGAACAGCGTCCCGAAGAAGAGGCCGAGCAGAAGGGTGTAGCGCAGGATCTCCGGCAGTAGCAAAAGCGAGAGGTAAAGGAAGGTCGAAACCGGCAAACCGTTAATCAGCTTTTCGACGAACTTGAGCGACTGAGACAGCCAGATCACCCCGGTCAACGAAAAGGTTATGAAGAGCATGGGAACGGCCAATTGCTTCATAATATAACGGTTAATATTTTTCATGGGGGGAGTATAGCGATAGTTTTGCTTGTTGCCAGTCAGGAAAGGACGCGCTATGAAAAATATTACGCATACAATTAGTCGATGAAGCTCCGTGTTGCTGATTCACGTCCCGAAAACAATAGGAATTTTCCATGAAGTTCGCATTTTCTGAAATCTCCCTTCCCAAACGCGGGTCGCTCGCAGTCGCGATCTATGCCGATAATGCCTTCTCCCCAACCGCAAAGGACGTAGATAAAAAATCAGACGGTGCGCTCACCCGGGCATTGGAAACCAGCCGGTTCAAGGGAAAGAAAGGCGATTTTCTGGAGATCATGGCGCCGGCCGGGCTGGAGGTGTCGCGCGTGGTTCTGTTTGGTCTCGGCGAGGTGGAAAAGCTTGGTCAGACGGATATGGAGACGCTTGGCGGGTCCCTCGTGAAACGGCTCAACGCGTCGGGCGCACGGAGTGTCACGGTTATCCTTGACGAGTTAGGCGCCGATGCGATCAAAACGAGCGAGGCCGCCGCCGCCGTCGCGGCGGGCGCGATGCTCGGCTCCTACCGGTTTCAGAAATACAAGACCGATATCGATGATGCGACAGAACCCACCCTTGCGCGGATGACCGTTTCCTGCAAGGGCTCGGCGACGGCGCGAAAGGCGTTCGCCGATATGGAGGCACTGGCCGAAGGCGTCTTCTTGACTCGCGACCTGGTGAGCGAGCCCGCGAACACGCTCTATCCGGAAAGCTTCGCCGAACGCTGCCTTGAGCTGTCGGACATGGGCGTTCATGTGGAGGTGCTCGATGAGGCGAAGATGCAGCGGCTCGGCATGGGCGCTCTCCTCGGCGTGGGGCAGGGCTCCCGCCGCGACAGCCGCCTTGTCGTTATGCAGTGGAACGGTGCGACAGCCAAGAAGGCGAACCGCAAGCCGCTCGCCTTCGTCGGCAAGGGAGTCTGCTTCGATACCGGTGGGATCTCGATCACGCCCGCCGCCGGGATGGAGGAAATGAAATGGGATATGGGCGGCGCGGGCACCGTGACCGGCCTGATGAAGGCGCTCGCGGGCCGCAAGGCCAAGGTGAACGCGGTTGGCGTGATCGGGCTGGTGGAGAATATGCCTGACGGCAACGCACAGCGCCCGGGCGATATTGTCACTGCCATGTCCGGCCAGACGATCGAGATTTTGAATACCGACGCGGAGGGCCGCCTTGTGCTCGCCGATGCGCTTTGGTACACGCAGGACCGCTTCAAGCCCGAATTCATGATCGATCTCGCGACCCTGACCGGCGCGATCATCATCACGCTTGGCCATGAAAATGCCGGGCTGTTTTCCAACAATGATGAGCTCTCCGAGCAACTTTTTGAGGCCGGGAAAGCCGTGGGCGAGGGGGTCTGGCGCCTGCCGATGTCGGACGCCTACGCCAAGCAGGTAAAATCCCCCATCGCTGATTTGCAGAATATCGGCACCGGCGGGCGCGGCGCGGGCTCCATCGTTGCCGCAGAATTTTTACAGAAGTTCGTGAACGACGTGCCCTGGGCGCATCTCGATATCGCCGGCATGGCCTGGTCGAAGGCCGACAAGCCGACGGTCCCGAAGGGCGGCACGGGCTATGGCGTGCGCCTGCTCGACAAGTTCGTGCGGGATAATTACGAGGGCAAGTAACGCCCCGTGACCGAGGTCAGCTTCTATCACCTGCAATCGGAACCCATAGAGCGCGCGCTGCCGCGCCTGCTTGAAAAAGTGCGCGAACGTGGCTTTCATGTGCTGGTGCGCGGGGTGACGGGGGAACGGCTGGAGATACTGGACGAGAGCCTCTGGACCTACCGCCCCGAGAGTTTCCTGCCCCATGCGCGGGAAGGGGAGGGTGTTGATCCCGCCCAGCAACCGATCTTCCTCACCCTCGCGGGCGAGGGGAACGCGAACGGCGCCACTATCCTCGTCCTGACCGAGGATGCCCCGGCGGACGACATCGCAGAATTCGAGCGCTGCATTTATATGTTTGACGGCAATGACGAGACGGCGCTCACCGCCGCCCGGACCCGCTGGAAAGCCTTCAAGGAGCGCGACATCCCCGTCAGCTATTACCAGCAGACGGAGACTGGCTGGGAAAAGAAGGCGCGATAGTATTTAGATTATGTTATACTACTTCAGGATGCTTGAAAATGAGGGCATTGATGGGGACATGTCGGCGGATGCGATCCGGTTTGAGGTGATCGATGACCTGCCCTCGGTTTTTGCCGACGCGATCAAGTTGGTCTCCAATGACGGGGAGGATATGAACTTCGTCCATCCCGATCATCTCGGCGCGCCGCAGAAGATGACGGATGTGGATCGCAACATCGTCTGGG
>CALEMG010000188.1 GCA_937910835.1 uncultured Alphaproteobacteria bacterium
GCAAATGCGATTCGTCAACAACGACAAGGCTGCTTGGAGAAAACGCCTCATTTAGCTTGTATTCTATAGTCGCCGCGACTGACATTATGGCTGCATTCCTTACTATCTTGCTTTAGGCTTTACCGGTAATCTTATAGCAAATTTTTCCGCCGCGCATCGACTGAGTATTGTATTTTTTCTGGACACTTAGTGTCATGCCGCCTCTTTAGGTGAATGTTGCCTAATTACCGTCTTCACGGAGTTAAAAATCGCCTCCTTTTTACCCCCGGCCTTGCTATGGAGGCGGGCAGCGACCATAATTGTCCAATGTCGAAGAATAGAGAACTACCGCTTGACGATGACGCACCGGAAACGTTCCACAGGCAATGCGAACATGCGGATTGCTTCGAGACGGGAGAATTTCGGGCTCCGAAGGCCCGGCTGCTTGATCGGGGAAATCCGGCCGATTACCAGTGGTTCTGCCTCGCTCATATACGCGAATTCAATAAATCATGGAACTTCTTTGATGGCATGTCGGCTGAAGAAGTCCTCCGTTATAAAGACGAGGATATCACCGGCCATCGCCCGACGTGGAAACTGGGCAGCCGCACGGCAAGTCCACGCGACGAATACCGCTATCATGATCCGTTCAACTTTCGTGACGATATGGGAGCTTCGGAAAAGGCGTCCGCGAAATCCCGTGCAAATGATCACCCGGAAACGGATCCGAAGGAACGGGAGGCGCTCGCCGTCCTGAATTTACAGCCCGGCTGCAGCTTGGAACAAATCAAGCGTCGGCATAAGGTGCTTGCAAAAAAATACCACCCTGATATCCGTGGGGGAGATAAAAGTGCTGAGGATATACTAAAAAACATCAATCAAGCCTATACACATTTGCGATCTTGCGCTAACTCGTAAGCTTGCCCGTAAAAGAAACACCAAAAATTGTGACACGGAACTGCTATTTATGACGTCTTTAGAACTTGCTGGCGAAACGCCGGAAATAAAAATTGATTTGCCCGATACAAAGGTTTCCGTTCGGGAAGTTTTTAAAATTGACAGTGACCTGGAAGTTCCCGCTTTCAGCGTGACGACCGACCGCGTACCGGACCTCGATCCGGCTTATGTCTTCGATCATGACACGACGCTCGCGATTTTGGCCGGCTTTGCCTTTAATCGCCGGGTTATGGTGCAAGGGTATCACGGAACCGGGAAATCCACTCATATCGAGCAGGTTGCCGCGCGCCTTAACTGGCCTTGCGTTCGGATCAATCTCGACAGCCATATTTCGCGTATCGACCTGGTTGGTAAAGACGCCATCGTCTTGCGCGACGGCAAGCAGGTAACCGAGTTCCGCGAAGGGATCCTCCCTTGGGCGTTGCAGTCCCCTACGGCGATTGTCTTCGATGAGTATGACGCCGGGCGTCCGGACGTGATGTTCGTGATCCAACGCGTTCTGGAAGTTGAAGGCAAACTGACCCTGCTTGACCAGAACCGGGTTATTCGCCCGCACCCGGCCTTTCGAATGTTTTCGACAACGAACACCGTGGGGCTTGGCGATACAACTGGTCTCTATCACGGCACCCAGCAATTGAACCAGGGCCAAATGGACCGCTGGAATATCGTGACGACATTGAATTACCTGCCGGAAGAAACGGAGAACGAAATTGTTCTTGCGAAACTGCCGGGCTATGACAATGAAGAAGGCCGCAAGACTATCCGCGCCATGGTAGCTTGTGCAGATCTTAGTCGGGCCGGGTTTATCGCAGGCGATATTTCCACCGTCATGAGCCCTCGAACAGTGATTACCTGGGCAGAAAATGCTCAGATCTTCGACGACGTTGGCTTCGCCTTCCGCGTAACCTTCCTCAATAAATGCGACGAAATGGAACGGCCTTTAGTTGCCGAGTATTATCAACGCAGTTTTGGCGAAGAACTCCCTGAATCCGCTGCCAATATTGTCGCGTAAGCGGTCTCGTGGCCTTTATTAAAAATAAGGAGCCTGCGGCCGAGCCCTTTAAGCGCGCCGTTACCGCCACTATGCGGGCGATGTCGCACGAGAAGGAACTTGAAGTCGTCTATGGCAATGATGCGCCAGGGATGAGCGGTGATCGCGCGCGCCTGCCAAACCCGGCAAAAGATCTCCCGGCAGAGGATGTTCGCCTCGTGCGCGGGCGCGCCGACAGTATCGCCCTTCGCAAACGCTATCATGATGACGGAATGCATGCGCGTTACGCCCCGGAAGGCGGCGACGCCAAGGCCGTCTTCGATGCGATTGAGCAGGCACGGGTGGAGGCCATCGGCGCAGGCCGTATGAAGGGGGTTGCAGACAATCTCTTTAACCGTTTGGACAGTCACTGCAAGGAAAGTGGCTTCGATCGTGTTTACGATAGAGCCGAGGCACCGATTGCGGAAGTTCTCGGGCTTCTTGCACGCGAAAAGTTGGCTAATATTCCGGTGCCGGAGAGCGCGCAAAACATGGTCGATCTCTGGCGCGCCGAGATTGAGGAAAAAAGCGGCGATGATTTCGCCGAGATGCTGGAGGCGATCTCAAGTCAGAAGGAATTTGCCAACGTCGCCCGGAAGCTGTTGAAGGATCTTGATCTCATCGATGATGCGGAAGGTGAGTTTTCCGATGAGGATGACAACGGCGACAGCGATGAGGGTGAACAGGAGCCGGATGCAGAGAGTAGCGGCTCGGAAAGCGATGATGAGGCGCAGGAAGCCAGCGCCGCTGAGGATGCCGACACGCAAGAAGGCGCTGGGGAAGATGGCACTGATACCGAGGCTGGCGAAAACGCCGATATGGAGGCGACGAGTACCGGTGATGAAGCGGGCCGCGACAGCCGTCCCGTCTATCCGGAGGATTTCCGCACTTCGCCGGACGCTGCCGCCTATAAAGCTTATACCACCGAATTCGATGAAGTCATTCAGGCAGCGGATCTCTGCGAACCCGGAGAGCTTGCCAGACTTCGCCAGCAGCTCGATCAGCAGCTGACCAACATGCATAGTCTGGTAAGCAAACTGGCCAACCGCCTACAGCGCAAACTCCTCGCGCAGCAGAACCGCTCTTGGGAATTCGATCTGGAAGAAGGTATTCTGGATGCCGCCCGGCTTTCCCGTGTGGTCGTCGATCCGAAACTCCCACTCTCCTTCAAGGTGGAGCAGGACACAAACTTCCGCGATACGGTAGTCACGCTATTGATCGATAACTCCGGTTCCATGCGGGGCCGGCCGATTTCAGTCGCCGCCATGTGCGCTGACGTCCTCGCCCGCACGCTGGAGCGTTGCTCGGTCAAGGTCGAAATCCTTGGCTTTACAACCCGCGCCTGGAAGGGCGGGCAGTCACGCGAGAAGTGGCTGGAACAAGGAAAAGAGCCAAACCCTGGCCGCCTCAATGACCTTCGCCATATTGTCTATAAATCAGCTGACTACCCCTATCGCCGCGCCCGCCAATCGCTTGGCCTGATGCTCCGCGAAGGACTACTAAAAGAGAACATTGACGGGGAAGGCCTGCTCTGGGCACATAACCGGCTGCTTGGCCGCCCCGAACAACGACGCATCCTGATGGTAATCTCAGACGGCGCACCGGTGGATGACAGCACGCTATCCGTCAATCCGGGCAATTACCTCG
>CALEMG010000189.1 GCA_937910835.1 uncultured Alphaproteobacteria bacterium
GGTCATGCAATCGCCGCCAACAGTCCGAACAAGCGGGTGCTCTATCTCTCAGCGGAAAAGTTCATGTACCGCTTTATCCGGGCACTGCGCTTCAAGGATACGATGAATTTCAAGGACCAGTTCCGCTCCGTCGATGTGCTGATGATCGACGATGTGCAGTTCATCGCCGGGAAGGACAGTACACAGGAAGAATTTTTCCATACCTTCAACGCGTTGGTCGATCAAAACCACCAGATCATCATCTCCGGCGACCGTTCCCCCACCGATCTTGAAGGAATGGAAGAACGGATGCGCTCCCGTCTCGGCTGGGGGTTGGTGGCCGATATTCACCCGACCGACTACGAACTCCGCCTCGGCATCCTGCAATCGAAGGTCGAGCAGGGAAAAATCAATATTGAACCGCGCATCCTGGAATTTCTTGCCCATCGCATCACATCGAATGTGCGGGAACTCGAAGGCGCGCTGAACCGCGTGCTGGCCTATTCCGACCTTGTCGGCCGCGCCGTGACGCTGGAAAGCACGCAGGAAGTGCTGCGCGATCTCATTCGCGCCAACGACCGCCGGATCACGATCGAGGAAATCCAGAAAAAAGTGGCGGAGCATTTCAATATCCGCATGTCGGACATGCATTCCGCCCGCCGCGCCCGCGCCGTCGCCCGGCCGCGTCAGGTAGCGATGTATCTGGCCAAGCATCTGACTTCCCGTTCCTTGCCGGAAATCGGCCGGAAATTTGGGGGCCGCGATCATACGACCGTAATGCATGCCCTGAAGAAAATTGACGAGTTGCGACAGGAGGATATCGCCCTGTCGGAAGATATCGATCTGTTAATGCGAATGCTGGAATAAAAGCGGGTGAGGGCACTTATCTCGCTTTAATGCGATAGGCGCAGCGCCGCGCACCCGAGAGAATATGATCTGTTCTCTCGACTGTTGTGCCTCCACCAAAAGCTTTTTGGAAAATCTCAAGCTCCGAGCGGCAAAGCCCTTGGCAGAAGGTAGCCGCCGCGCAGATCGGGCAGTGATTTTCTGTAAGTATATATTCCCCGTCATTTATCGCTTGCCAGTCCGCCATATAGCCTTCTCCATTTCGAAGGGCCGCGAGGGCGGCAACCTTTCCTTCAAGGCTCGTCTCTTTATCCAGTTTTTGGCAATATTTTGTAAGCGTTTCCGCTTCCCGATGCTGGATCAGCTTTTCAAGGCCCGCCGTACCGAAAAGTGTCTCCGTCGATTTCAACAGCTCCACCGACAGATCGGAATGACGGTCGGGAAAGCGGGCATGACCCTTTTCCGTCAGATGCCAATAACGGCGGGGACGGCCGCGCCCTTCGGCCCTATCCTCGAAGGAGATCAAACCCTCTCGCGCCGCCTTGGCGAGATTCTGCTGCGCGCCCGGCTTCGTTATTTCAAGAATTGCGCCGATATCACCGGCAGTCAGATCCCCGCGGCTCTTCAAAAGATATAAAATTTGATCTTGAGGTGTTTTTTTCATTGCCAGAATAATATATAAAGTTTTTACTTAATAAAACAGAAAAATGAACAACAAGAGCTACTCGACATGACCCAGGCAGAAAATACAGACACAGTTCGCTGGAGAGAAGTCCTGAACCGTCAATATGGCCTTGCGCTAGCATTGGTGAGCCTTGGCATTTGGCTTCATGCCGCCGACAGCCTGCTAGTCGCCACCATGGTACCGCAGATTGTCGCCGAGATTGGCGGCGCGGAGCTGATCTCTTGGACGGTGGCGCTCTATGGCATCGGCTCTATCGTCGCGGGGGCCGCCAGTGGCTTGATGGTCCTGCAATATGGCCTGCGCGGGCCGATGACGTTGGCGGCGCTCCTCTTCGCGCTTGGTTGCACCATCAGTGCGCTGGCACCCGAAATGTGGGTTGTTTTAGTCGGTCGTTTGTTTCAAGGGCTTGGCGGCGGCGGGTTGATGGCCATGGCCGTTGTCGCCGTAAGCCAGTTGTTTCCGCGCCGACTGACAGCCCGTGCCCTCGGTGCGATCAGCACCTTATGGGGTGTCTCCGCTTTTATCGGGCCGCTTGTGGGCGGGCTTTTCGTCGAATACGGTACCTGGCAAGGCGGCTTCTGGTTTTTTGCCGTCCAGGCCCTTCTTATGGCGGTAAGGATACTGTTCACGTTGCGCAAGAAAGAAAAGCCGGCGGAGCATACCCACGCCCGCTTTCCCCTTTGGCGGCTTTTCTGGCTGTCTCTCGGGGTTTTTCTGATTGCCTATGGAGGGAGTGAGATTTCCGTGCTGCAGTCCAGCCTGTTCGTCGGCCTTGGTGTCATGGCGCTCATTATCTTTCTCTTCCTTGATGACCAGCGGGCAGAGAGCCGCTTGTTGCCACATAAACCGCTTAATCTTTTCACCCCGCTCGGCGCGGCGCTGGTCCTTGTCCTTGCCTTTTCGACGACGACTGTCGCCATCACCGTCTATGGCCCCTATCTGATCACAGAACTCCATGGCGAACCGCCCATTGTCGGCGGATATGTCATGGCCTGTATGTCCATTGGGTGGGCGGTTGTCGCCTCTTTGGTGTCAGGCGTTGCGGAGAAGCATGATGGTCGAATGATCATCATCGGCATGATCTTGGTGACGATCAGCCTGCCGGGATATGCTTACAGCCTGCCAAACGGCCCGGTATGGCTGATTGCCATCTTTGCGACCATGCAGGGCGGCGGGTTCGGCACCGCCTGGACATTTATCCTCCGCCGGGCCATCAAGCTCGCGCCAGAGCATGAGCATGAGCGGATCGCCAGCGCCATTCCGACGCTGCAACGGCTCGGTTATGCCCTTGGCGCGGCCTATGCCGGTATTCTCGCCAACGCCGCTGGCCTGACCGAGGAAGTGGACATTTCCGTCATCGCTGTAATTGCCTGGCTGATCCCGCTCGCCTGCCTTCCCGCTGCTGCAATCGGGCTGGTTGCAACCTACCAATTCGCACGGCGGCGATCAGGCGACGCAAACTCCTGATATTGCAGACAATTTCGGGGTGGTTTCGGCTTCGCCCTGTGGAGCGAAAACCCTAGGTTTCCGGGGTTCTCTCTGCTATAGTGGCGCCTCGTCTCCCATATCGGCTCGAAATTCGATTCAAGGTTATGAATCAATTTCTTAGGCAGTCGGTGGAATTGCTGGTACCGGGGAGAATTATATTGATGTAACCAGCCTTTATCGGGCATAATGAGAGCCCTTTTTGAGTAACCTATTTGAAGCCTGATTGAGCCAATGAAACTGACAATAGAACGCACCGCTTTGCTGACCTCCCTGAGCCATGTGCAAAGCGTTGTCGAACGCCGCAACACAATCCCAATCCTCGCCAATATACTGATAAGCGCGCAGGAAGGGTGTCTTGGCCTGCCGGAAACAGACCTTGATATTGCGATCAATGAAAAGGTCGCCGCGAATATCGGAACCGAAGGGGCAACAACTGTACCGGCCCATCTCCTTTATGACATCATCCGCAAGCTGCCCGAAGGCAGTCAGGTAGAGCTTGACCATAATGCGGCGGAAGAACGGATCTATGTCCGCTGCGGCCAGTCGAAATTCGCGCTGGCCTGTCTTCCGCAAGATGACTTCCCGGTGATGGAAACCAATCAGTTGCCGCATAATTTCGTGCTGGCCGCGAATATCCTGAAACGGCTGATCGACAAGACGCGCTTCGCCATCTCAACGGAAGAAACCCGCTATTATCTGAACGGTATCTATCTGCATGCGGCGGAGACGGAAGGTGTGCCCATGCTGCGCGCGGTCGCGACGGACGGCCATCGGCTCGCCCGGGTCGAAACCCCGATCCCTTCAGATGCAGAGGGCATGCCGGGCGTGATTGTGCCGCGCAAAGCCGTAAGCGAAGTGCTCCGCCTGATTGACGAGCGGGACGAGCCGGTCTCGATTTCCCTCTCGGATACGAAAATCTGCTTTTCCTTCGGCGATACGGTCCTGACGTCAAAATTGATCGACGGCACCTTCCCCGACTATGAGCGGGTAATTCCGGAAGGCAACGACAAAGTGCTCGAACTGGACGGCAAATCCTTCGCCCAGGCCGTTGATCGTGTGTCCACGGTTGCGACCGAGAAAACTCGCGCCATCAAGCTCTCGCTGAGCGGGGACCTGATCACTCTCTCCGCGACTGGAGCAGAGGCGGGCAGCGCCACGGAAGAAGTCGCGGCCTCCTACGGATCAGATGAAATGGAGATCGGCTTCAACTCGAAATATCTGCTGGATATCACCGGTCAGATCGATGGCGAGAATGCCCGCTTCCTGTTTGCCGACGCGGGATCACCGACCATCGTTAAGGACAGCGCCGATGAAGGGGCGCTCTATGTCCTGATGCCGATGCGGGTGTGATTTGGCGGCCCTGACAGCACCGTGAGTCACCGACCCGGGACGATGGGTGTCGCCATAGAGGAGCCATTTGTGTCGGCCTATGTTATTACGCGCCTGATTTTGACTGATTTTCGCAATTATACGCATTTGAAGGTTGAAGCGGATAACCGCCCTGTCGTTCTGACCGGCGCCAATGGCAGCGGCAAGACCAATCTTCTGGAAGCGATCTCCTTCCTCACGCCGGGGCGGGGATTGCGCCGGGCGAAACTGACGGAGGCCGCGAATGTAAGCGGCAGAGGTGGCTGGGCGGTGGCCGCAGATGTGACCTCGGATATGGGAACAAGCACCCTTGGCACCGGCGTGATTACTTCCGCCGGGGATGCCGAAAATAAAGAGACGACGGAGCGCCGATCGGTTAAAATAGACGGGCAGAATATGAGCGGGGCGACGGCCCTCTCAGACTATATAAAAGTCAGCTGGCTAAACCAGCAGATGGAACGCCTGTTTCAGGAAGGGGCCAGCGGCAGACGGCGGTTTCTGGACCGGTTGACCTTTGGTTTCGATCCGGCCCATGGCAAGCGGATGACGGCATTCGAGAAGGTCATGCGGGACCGCAACCGACTGCTGAAAGAAGGGCGGTATGACCGTCATTGGCTGGCGTCGCTGGAACGGTCCCTCGCGGAAACCGGGACGGCCATCGCGGCGGCACGGCGGGAAACAACGGAACGGCTGAACGGGGCCATGACCGCCGCGGAACAGGAGGCCCGGGCAAGCGCTATTCCGAAGGCGGAATTGACCGCTCAAGGGTTGCTGGAAGAGTGGCTTGAGGAAATGAGTGCGCTGGCAGTTGAAGACAGATACCGCGCGGAGTTGGAGGCGGCACGACGCCTGGATGCGCAAACAGGGAGTACGCGGCTTGGCCCGCACCGCAGCGATCTCGCTGTGCTGCACAAGGATAAGGGCGTTCCGGCCGGGCTCTGCTCGACAGGGGAGCAGAAAGCGCTGCTGATCTCGATTATCCTTGGGGATGCGCGATTGCAAGCCGGGATGCAGGGGCAGGCACCGGTCCTGCTGCTGGACGAGATCACGGCCCATCTCGACGAAAAACGGCGCATCGCGCTGTTTGACGAGATTGAGGATATGAAGACACAG
>CALEMG010000190.1 GCA_937910835.1 uncultured Alphaproteobacteria bacterium
CCATTTAACGAAATTCCTTTGTCAGCTATTACCTGTTACTCCGGTGCCATTCATACCAGAGAACATGCAGGCTGCCTATGCCGTTACAATTAACCGGTTGTCATCTATCAGAACTGCTCATAAGTTAATTATCAGAAAAGGTGTGCGTGATTGAAGGCGGCGAGCATACTGGTTTGTCTCAAATCAATGCCGCTTGGTTGAAAGCTGGTCACAATAAACAAAATTCGTTCAGGATTGAGAAAAGGGAAAGCGCAATGTCTATAAAAACAATATTGCTACATTTGGGTAACGATTCGCGACTGGAGGCCCGTATTGAGACGGCACTCGGTCTTGCGGTTGAGCATAATGCTCATGTAATCGGGCTATATACAATTGCCCAGGTGACCGTCCCTACCTCATTTATGGGATATGTCCCACCGGAGTTCATTGAGCAATCCCGAAAAGTTGAAGAGGATAATGCTGCAGAGGCAAAAGCCAAATTCGAAGGTCTCGCCGCGAAGGTAAGTTGTTCCGTCGAGGTTGTTGTTGAGGAAGGCTATGCACCGGACTTGATTAACGAGCATGCCCTTTCCGTCGACCTTGTGATTGTGGGTCAGGGAGACCCTGATGCGGAAAATAATGCGCAAACACGTTATATCGCCGAAGAGATTGTCGTCAGTTCGCCTCGCCCTGTACTGATTATTCCTTCCGCTGGGAATTACAGCAATTTCGGAAGCCATGTTATTGTTGGCTGGAACAACACACGCGAATCCTCCCGCGCCTTGCATGAATCGTTTCCTTTTCTTGAAAAGGCAGAAAAAGTTACTCTCCTCCGCGTCAATGCAACAGAGGATGAGACATATGAGACGGAGCATATTATTGCGCATCTCGAACGTCATGGCATCACGGCCAACTTTAAATCCGGTCACTGGCCTGGCATCAGCGTCGGGGACGCCATTCTCGACGCGCTCGTCGATTACAGCGGAAATATGCTGGTCCTCGGAGCTTATGGCCACAGTCGCCTGCGGGAAATGATTCTGGGGGGCGCGACCAAGAATATTCTTCAGCATATGACGGCGCCGGTCCTGTTCGCGCATTAAGCGCGCGGAATTTGGACTAAGGCAAGATCAGAAAATATCTTCTTTCTGCACATCTGACCATGATCCGGGCGTAAGATCGGCGAGGGCAAGCTTGCCGATCTTTTTTCGGATGAGGCGTAATGTCGGGTGACCAATAGCCGCTGTCATTCGCCGGACTTGCCGGTTCTTGCCCTCTGTCAGGATTAATTCAAGCCAGCAAGTTGGAATTGACTTTCGAAAACGTACCGGTGGATCACGTGGCGCAATGTCTGGTTGAGGGTTAAGACGCGAAACGCGACAAGGTTTAGATCGATACCCCTTGAACACCACACCGCCAACCAGTTCCTCGAGGGCCGAGTTGCTAGGCTCACCCTCTACCTCCACCCAGTAAACCCGTTCATGAGCATTTTCCGGATCCAGCAGCTTTTTGATAAAGGGCCCATCATCGCTTAGAAGGAGAAGCCCCTCGCTATCTTTATCGAGACGGCCAGCCGCATAAACCCGCTCCGGCAGCGCGAAGTCGGCTAGGGTTTTCTGGTCTTTTTCTCCGGTAAACTGACTAAGCACACCATAGGGCTTATGAAAAGAAACATATCTTGGCATTTGATTTAACTCGCCGGATTAAATAGCGACCTGATGCGCAGGAACTGCTGATAAGTTAAATTGCATCTTTTTTAACAAATTATCAAAATTTTAGGTAATTTTAGCGATCTTAGATGTTGTAATTTCGGCGTACATGTCAAAGAAACCAAACAAACAAGTCGGAAAACCGTATTCGATGGATGAAAATTCTACCGCGACAGTTCGCTTTATCGGACAAAAAGAAGAGGATGCCCAACAGCTAAGTTGGTTGCTGTCCAACGCGTCGAATGCAAAATTTTCATTCGAGCATATCGCCTGCCTCGACAGCTTTGTAAAAACAGGCCGCGACCAGCAGGGCGAGGTAATTATCCTTGATCTGATGAAAAACGCAGAGGATCGGATCAATGCGGTATCCCTACTCGGAGAAAAAGTTCCGCACACTCCGATCGTTGTGCTCACCGATGATGACGAAAATATCGGTCGCGAGGCTATTCGTCTGGGCGCACAAGATTATCTTATCAAAAGTCAGCTCACGACCGACAGCATGTCCCGCAGCCTGCTCAACGCCATTCAGCGCCATCGGGGGCATCGGCAAAGCGCGGAAACGGCGCCTCTTCTCGATTCAGCGACAGCCGTACTCAACCGGCTACCCATTGGGGTCATTCTGGTAACCGCTGATACAAAAATCCTGTTTTTCAATGGCAAGGCAAAGCGCTATCTCGAACAGAACGACGGCCTGATTGTCGGCGCTGACCGTATATGCCGGGCGACCCTACCGGGCGAGAGCAGAGCGCTCGCCAAGCTGTTATCCGCCACCCTATCTCCCAGTGACGAGAGCAAATCAGAAGGCGACTTTGCAATTTCCCTGACCCGGATGGAAAGTGATTATCCGCTCAACGTAATGGTAGCTCCAATTGGGACCGGTGCCGCAGGAAAAGGCGCGGTTCTTTTCGTCTCCGACCCCGCCGAACCGGTTGAGCTTTCTGTAGAGTCTATTTGTAAACTCTACGGCCTAACACCGGCGGAAGGGCGCCTGGCCCTTGGCCTCACAAACGGACATAAGCTGGATGACCTCGCGGAGCAGTGGGGGGTCAGCATGCACACGGTTCGCTCCCAACTCCGGCAAATCTTCCGCAAGACCGATACCAGCCGGCAAAGCGAAGTGGTCAAGCTTATCCTGACCGGCCCGGCGGCCTTGCAAGCCACCAGCCTTCTTTAAAAGGGTTTGGAATTAAGCCCCGCTTTCGCCGGGCTCCTCCTCCACATTCTCAGAGAAATATTTCCAGTTCTCGCGACCGCCCCGATTTTCAAGATAGTTGATCAGCGCACTGACCATTCGTCGGTCGAACCGCACATCAGCGGCTTCCAGCAGGTTCTTCACTGCCGCGCTGAAGCTGAGTGCACCCCGGTAGGCGCGCGGGCTGACCATGCCAACGAACGCGTTGGCAACGGCAATAATTCGAGCCGATTCACCGATCTCCGTGCCGACCAGACCGTTTGGCTGACCGCTTCCGTCGAAGTTTTCCTGCAATTGACGCAAGGTGCTTGCAACCGGTAAATCGAAATCAACTTCGTCCAGAAGGTCCGCGCTGGCAACCAGGCTGTTGCGGATAATCTCCATCTCTTTCTTGGTCAGGTTTTTCGTCTTGATCAAGAGTTCCGGCGGGACGAGTATCTTGCCGATATTCATCAAATTACCTGCAATATCGACTGTTCGCACCAGTTCCTCCGATGCACCCATTTCCTCCGCAATTGCCACCGCAACCTTTGCAACCCGGCGGGATTGATCTGCCGAATAAGGATCGCGGCGATCGACAAAGGCAACCAAGGTGGAAACGAGATTGCGCAGCACGGCCTCGCGGCGCTCCTGAGCGATCACAACATCGGAAATATCTTGAAATACTGTGAGAACTTCCTTGCTGTTTACCCGCGCCGAACGAAGGGGCACGAAGTCTGATTTGATCACCCGATCCGCCGCTTGCTCTTCCAATGCCTTTATTCGGCTGATCGACGAGCGCGGCTCATAATCTTGACGTACAAGGTTCGTCATTTCGATGATTTCCCGGGCCTGTTCGGGCCCCAGAACACTCGCAGCCTTCTTGCCAATCATTTCATCTTGCGATATTTCCACGTCTTCGGCGGCAACGCTGTTGGCAAAGGTGTATTTATCTTCGGCATCAAAAACGGCGATGGATGTCGGCTGTTGGTCCGTCACTATTTTCAGGAATTCGCTGCGCTCTTTCAGCTGTTCCGCCATTTCCCTATAGCGCACTGCAAGCTCTGCCGCGCGAATGGAAGTGCCATGCCGCCATTCAGCGATGACCGTTCCCGCAATCGCGAAGATCAGTTATATGAAGATTCCGAGCATCGTTGATAGGCGTTGATCAGTTTCGGCCAGTGCCTCCTTCTCCGAAACCGTCCGAACAAGGAACCATGGCGCGGCCGTCAACGCACGGCCCGTCACAAGGACCTTGCTCCCGAGATAACTGGAGGCGAGTTCAAAGCTTCCCGGATTTTCGATAACGAACGCTGCGGCCAGATCACCCTGCGCGCTTAATTTACGCGTAAGGGGCAAGGTACCATCCGCCAGCGGAGAGAGATACTGCACAAGATTACCATCCTTGCGGACAAGATAATTTTCAGCCGTCTGCAGGGTATCCCCCGGCTGGAATAGAAGAGGAAATAAAGATGTTTCCACCGTCCGAAGGCCGATAACATATCCGATGATGTCCTTAGGGCTACCTTCATCCTGTACGGCAAAGATCGGCCAGACAAAGCCCATTGTCGGATCGCCATTAATCCCTTCATAGAGATCAACCAGCGATGGCTCTCCATCTCCCGCTTTCGCCATGGCGGCCCGTATTGTCGGGTTCATCGGGGGCATATTTCCGCTTGAGATCAGAAGCTTTCCGGTTGCGTCCGTGAGCCCAATGCCAGCCCTGCCAGGCCGCGCCACATTCGCACGAATTTGTGGCTCCTCAGGTTCCCAGAAACCGCTGATGATTGCCTGATTGTTGAGCAGGTTGATAAGATAGCCCGCTTCCGGCACCTCGGCGATAGAATTGCCGTTCTCCGCCGTCTCGATAACCAGCTGGGTCAAGTAAACCTGCAGGGACGCATTAGTGGCAAGAGTACCGATTGCCTGTTCCTGCTTACGCAACCAGTCGTCAACGCTCGCCGCGCGGCTATCCGCAACGATACCAAGCCGAACCTCCCAGTTGCGGA
>CALEMG010000191.1 GCA_937910835.1 uncultured Alphaproteobacteria bacterium
ACCTGCCTTACATTTACCAGCCTATGCCTCGGGCTATCAGACGCGCTTGCCGCTGACACGATCGCGAGCAGCAGCTACACCCCCTTCCTCGATAGGCCGGCTTTGTTTGACGGGATCGGCACGCCGCGGCACGCGCTGCGCGAGGCCGGTGTCGATATCCAAGCGTCGTGGACACAATTCTTCCAGAGTGTTCATGGCAATGGCGATGATGACTGGGAATCGGGTGGCAAGGGTGATCTGATTATCAACCTCGACGGCGAGAAGCTCGGATTTTGGCAAGGTTTCTACGTCAACATCCATCAGGAGGTCATTGCCGGCAACGATTTGAATTCGATCGACAACGGCTCGATCATTCCGGTCAATACTGCCTTGGCCTTGCCTCGCCTCGGTGGCTTCGACCACGACACCTCCGTCGTCTTGACGCAGAGATTTACGGAAACGTTCACGCTTAGCCTGGGTAAATTCAACATGCTTGACGCCGCCGCTAGAACACCGCTGATCGGCGGTGGCGGTATCGACACCTTCATGAATGTCGGTTTGGCGGCACCGATCAGCGGTGTCACCCCGCCCTATCTGGTTGGCGCCTCGTTCGGCGTGAACACCAAACCGGTGTCGTTCAATCTTTTTGTCTACGATCCACGCAATGCGCAGGACTGGGACGTGGTTTCCCACCCCTTCGCCGAGGGCGTGACCTTCAGTCTTTCGTCAACCCTGCAAACGCAAATCGCCGGATTGCCAGGATTCTACTCTCTGCGCGGCGTTGTCAGCACGGATGAAGGCGTCGATTTGGCCGACCTTCCGCAGGTCCTGCTGCCGCCGGATTTCCAGGGCGAAATCGGGGCACAAGCCAATCCCTGGTTCGTCAACCTTTCGGGTCAACAATACCTCTGGCAGAACCCGGTGGACCGAGGAAAGGGATGGGGCGTATTCGGCCAGGTTGGTCTTTTGGATGGCAATCCGACGCCGGTGATGTCGAGCCTGATCCTGGGTGTTGGCGGCAACAGCATGATCTCCGAGCGCTCGGACGATCGCTGGGGCATTGCCTATTTCAAGTACAGTTTGAGTGACGATCTTCGCAACGCCCTCGCTATGCCGCCATTCAATCTGATCCTGGGTCCCGAGGAGGGCGTAGAGGCCTACTACAATTTTGCCGTCACGCCCTGGCTTCGCATCACGGCCGATTTGCAGTGGATCGATGATATGTCCACCGGAAGCGAGAACACTTGGTTTGCTGGGCTCAGGACGCAATTGAAGTTTTGATGCAGTGTCGGAATGACGAAGATTCGGTTTGTGCATACTTCTGGAAATGGCCCTTCGCGTACACAGGCTGTTGTTGGTTCAATGACCGCTTCACCCGATCAATGCGGGATAGAGCAATTTAAATTCTTGTAGAGGCTCATAATAAGGTTTCGGACAATTATTCCGCATAAAGCTAACTGCAAAATCGGCAAATGTGAACCGGGTGATAGCAATTCATATTCTTTGACGATATAAATTCCACATTTCTTTTTTCAGTAAGCTTACTAATTGGCATCCTTGCAATTCATCGAGGATATAAATGTTTAAAGACCTTTACCGCACCCATAATCTAATTCCGCCTCGTAGTCATAGCATTTTGACACTTTATAAGAAGCTACCAAGACAGATTTGGCGTGAAATATTTTTCCACAATTCAATTAGTCAAAATCCTTTTTCAACGAGTGGGCCCATTTGGTTCCGAAAGAGGTTTTCTGATGTTTCCAGAATGATATAGTTGATAATTCATTTCATTCCATTTGATTTTTCTAATCTAACTTCATCCCTAAAACGTAAAAATTTGCGAATTTTTGTTGTTTTATTTGCGCGGCGGCAAAGTCGCGCCCCTGACTTCCCCGCAAACTGACTCCACTTGATAATAGAAACAAGGTTGCGGTGGAAAAAAATCCAATAGCGTCAGATATGCTGATTGACATGGTCATGCGGACATGGCCGGAAACGATCCCTGTAATCCTGAAGCACAACATGCAGTGTGTCGGGTGCCCTTTGGCGATATTTCACACCGTCTCCTATGCGGCAAAAGAACACAATATCGACGTGATTGCGCTTATCGATGAACTCAATAGCGTAATTACAGACAAAAGCTAACGACCTACAATTCGCGCTTCCCTTCCGCAATGACCGCCAGTTTATGGCCTTCTGTAACGGTGATTTTCTTGCGCTCACTCTTTACAAGTCCGGCTGTTTCCCACGCACTCAATAAACGTGAAACCGTGTGCAATGTCGTCCCCGTCATTTCCGAGATATCCTGACGTGTAATTGGAAAGTCTATCAAAATGCCGTCTTCTGTTTTCCGGCCAGTTTGATTGGCGAGTTTGAGGATAGCATTGGCAACTCGTTGCTCGACACGTTCTGTTGCAAGTTCAACAACTTTATCCTGGGTTTCCTGCAAACGGATTCCGACAGTTCTATAGGTATTGGTTGCAAAGGTTGGATACTTTTCCGCAACCATATTCCAAAGTGTCCCCGGCCAAGACAGAACGACACATTCGACGGCAGCAACCGCATTGGCGGGATACCGCTCCAAACCCAGCGCCTGCGCTATCCCGAAAAGTTCTCCACTCGAAATATAGCGGGCAATAACCTGATCACCATCAGGCGTTATCCGGACCACTCGTATATGTCCATCAAGCAAGATAAAAAAGGAATGCGCCTCTTCATCCTGAGTGAAGACTGTTCTGCCATTCTCATATCGTTCTGATTTTGCTTTTGAAAGCAATTCAACCAGATATTCACGCTTCATTCCCTGAAAAGGGGGAATATCGGCAATAAGAGAGGCGTCCAGTAGAGACATGGAGTTCCTTGTTCATATTTGTCAAAACGCAAATTCGAAACAATGCGAAGTTGATAGTTTAACATCGCACCAAGTTCGTCGAGCTAACCTGAATAGTCTAGGCGACAGACAATTAATGTGACAATGCCAATTAAAGCAGGCCGCGTACCAAACCCGATATTTTAGATTTCACTGTATTCTTGCAGGCATAACAATGGCAATTCAAAGATTGAGAGACTATCAGGGACCGGCACTCTTGATTTACGGCTATCGCCCGTTTTTCCTGTTTGGTTCATTGTATGCGGGCCTCTCAATTGCTCTGTGGCTGCCTCTTTTTTATGGAGACCTAGCGCTTGCGACGGAATTTGCCGTCGTGGACTGGCATATTCACGAAATATTTTTCGGTTTCCTGAGTGCCGTTGTGACGGGCTTTCTGTTTACGGCAATACCGAACTGGACGGGACGCATGCCGATCCAGGGAAAGCCATTGTTACTTATGGTGTTAATCTGGGTTATCGGACGGATCGCAATAACCTATTCGAGCTATATCGGGTGGGTTGCCGCGATGACGGTCGATTTGTTGTTCCTGTCCACTGTCCTAGCCGTTCTGGCAAATGAAATTGTTGCCGGTAAAAACTGGCGCAATTTAAAGGTTCTCCTACCTCTGAGTCTATTGCTTGCCGCTAATGTCGGATTTCATCTGGAGGCGCATTTTTATGGACTGAGCGATATCAGCCGGCGGCTGGCGATGGCTGCGGCGATTTTGTTCATAATGGTCATCGGCGGGCGGATTATTCCAAGCTTTACCAGAAATTGGCTTGTTCGAAACAACCCAGGCCGCCTGCCGATACCGTTCAATCAGTTCGATACATTAGCGATCATCATCACGTTCGCCGCGCTTGGGATTTGGGTGCTACTGGGTCTCAATCTACTCGCCGGTGATTTGCTTCTTCTGGCGGCTGTTTTACAATTCATCCGACTTATCCGCTGGAGCGGCGACCGTACGTGGAAAGAGCCCCTGCTACTTGTTCTTCACCTAAGTTATCTATTCATCCCGGTCGGTCTCGCCCTCCTTGGCCTCGCCGGATCTTTTCCAGATCAGTTTTCGGCAATATCAGGTGAACATGCCCTTGGAACGGGGGCTATCGGATCAATGACGCTTTCGGTGATGCTGCGGGCATCCCTTGGTCATTCGGGGCGAGAGCTTCGTGCCGGAATAGCTGCAAACATGATCTTCATCTTTATTTTCCTGGCGGCCATTTCCCGTATTGCTGCGGAATTCGTGGAAGATCAATACGGATTGCTGCTTCATGTTTCAGCGCTTGCCTGGTTCATGGCTTTCGTCGGGTTCGGGCTTGGTTTCAGCCCTCTTTTCCTGACAAAAAGAGGCGGGAGCAAGGCTGGTTCCCATCCATGACCATAGTCCTCTAATGTGTTTGAACCACCCGTCGATACCTTTTTTCTTCATAATTGTAGGCCAGCAATTCGCCGCTCTCGGTATGAAAATACCAGGCATGGAGATCCAGCCTCCCCTCTTCGAGCGCTTCGCGAACGTAAGGATACTGCATCAAATTGGTAAGTGAGACCAACGCGCCTTCCATTTCGCAAATCTGACATTGTTCTTCAAGGTCACGATCACTCATGGCGTATTTTACGGCCTCTTTCGCCTCTTTTACGACATTGATCCACCCATGAATATAGTCATCATCCGGTGCCTCGTCGTTGTAATCTTGGGACATCAAGGCTCGTATGCCTCCGCAACCGCTATGGGCCATGACAATAATATGCGAGACCTTAAGGCGGGTTACCGCGAATTGTACAGCTGCGCCGATCGACGTATGCGAATGGCGTCCCGCCTCGAATGGCGGAACAATATTTGCGACATTGTTGGTGACAAAGATCTCGCCAAGCCCGGCGTGGGTGAGGATAGCGGGGTTCACCCGGCTATCGCTGCAACCGATTATCATGACCTTCGGGCTCTGCGTCATCGCCGCCCAGCGTCTGTAGGCGTCAATATCCTGATGCAGATACTTATCCCGGAACGCCTTATACCCCTCGATCAGTTCGTGGTAGCTATCCATAAAGTCCCCTGTCCCTTCAAAGGGAGGCAGTCAGGTCAAACCCCGCAATGCGAGCGGATTCAGCGAGATGAAGGATATAGGAACGGATGCCTTCACGAATGCTCAGGGTATGAAGGTAATCGCGTATTCTCTCCTCCACCATGTCAAACGGCAAAGTGTTATTGCTGGCGTCGGACGCGCGAAAACGATGCTGGTTCTGCTCATAATAGGCGCGGCAAACCTCTGAATTGGCGGCGGGGGCGACGACAATTAAGAGGTTT
>CALEMG010000192.1 GCA_937910835.1 uncultured Alphaproteobacteria bacterium
CGCGATGCCACAGGCCGCGATATAGGCAGCGGTGCCGAGGCCCCGGATTTTGCCATTGGCTGCGGACTGGGCTGTGCGCGCGGCAAAGCCGTTATAGTCGATCATGTCCTTCGCCATATTCATGGCGAGCGGATAATCGCCCGAGTCATAAGTCATGATAACTGGTGTCTCGTAAGGGTAGGCATCCGGCTGGATAAAGTTCTTGAGCCGGAATTCCGTGGGGTCCATACCCAGATCCCGCGCCGCCGTATCCATCATGCGTTCGACAACATAGGTGGCCTCCGGACGTCCCGCTCCGCGATAAGCATCCACCGCCGTTGTATTGGTAAAGCCGGCCTGCACCTCGACATAGATGCTCGGGATTTTATACTGCCCGCTTAACAGCGTGCCATAGAGATATGTCGGCACCGCCGAGGCAAAGGTTGAGAGATAGGCCCCCATATTTGCCTGGGTCGAAACCCGAAATGCCAAAATCTTGCCGTCATTATCCATGGCAAGCTCCGCATGGGAAACATGGTCACGTCCATGGGCGTCAGTCAGAAATGCTTCGGAACGATCTGATGTCCATTTGACCGGACGGTTAATCTTCCGCGCCGCCCAGATGGTCGTCGTTTCCTCGGCGTAGACAAAGATCTTGCTGCCGAAACCGCCGCCAACGTCCGGTGCAATCACCCGGAGCTTGTTCTCAGGCGCAATCCCCAAGAAGGCCGACATAATCAGCCGTGCGACATGGGGGTTCTGGCTGGTGGTATGGAGCGTCAGTTCATCGCTGCCCGCGTCATATTCCCCAAGGGCCGCACGCGGCTCCATCGGATTGGGAGAGAGCCGGTTGTTGACCAAATCAATCTTTGAGACATGCGCGGCACTGGCAAAGGCCGCATCTACCGCCGCCTTATCGCCGAGCTCCCAGTTATAACAGAGGTTTCCGGGGGCTTCTTCATGTATTTGTGGAGCTCCGGGCGCGAGCGCCTTGGAGATATTGGTAACGGGCGTTAAAATCTCGTAATCCACCTCGATCAATTCCGCGGCATCTTTCGCCTGCTGCAGGGTCTCCGCGATGACAAAAGCCACCTGATCGCCGACATGCCGGACAGCGTCGACCGCCATGCTGTTATGAGGCGGTGCGTTATGAGGCGAGCCGTCCTTGCTGGTAATACCCCAGCCGCAGATCAGGCCGCCGACACCATCGGCGACCATATCCGCGCCGGTAAAGATATCGACAACACCCGGAGCTGACTTTGCGGCACCGAGGTCAATATTGTTGATTTTAGCAAAGGCATGGGGGGAGCGTAGAAAATAGCCATAAGCCTGTCCCACCCTGTTGATATCGTCCAGATAGTGGCCGTTGCCGGTAATAAACCGTTGGTCTTCCTTACGCCTGACTGAGGCGCCAATTCCATTTTCGACAGACATTGATCACCCTCCCATATTCTCCGAAGCTGCTTTGACTGATTTGACAATATTATGATAGCCCGTGCAACGGCAGATATTGCCTTCAAGCTCGGTCCTGATTGTCTCCTCGGATGGGTTCGGGTTGCGCTTTACAAGGTCAACCGCGCTCATGATCATGCCCGGGGTACAGAAGCCGCACTGCAGGCCATGGTTTTCCTTGAACGCGGCTTGCATCGGATGCAACTCGCCATTTTGCGCCAGACCTTCGATGGTGGTGACATCTGCGCCGTCAGCCTGAACCGCTAGCATTGTGCAGGATTTAACGCTGTCTCCGTCGACATGAACGGTACAGGCTCCGCATTGGCTGGTATCACAGCCGACGTGGGTTCCGGTCAGTCGGAGATTTTCACGGATAAATTGAACGAGTAGGGTGTTGGGCGCAACATCGGCGCTGACCTGTTTCCCGTTCACCGTCATGCTAACGGTTGTCATATGATCTTCCTCCCTTGATCTAACGTTTATTTTGAGTTCGTAGCGATGTGTCAGACTGTTATTCAGACCTTTTATTTTTTCGATTATGAGTTTCCAACTGATCTAGCGCGACGTCAAGCGCTGTAAAGTTTTTTCAAAGATTTAAATCAATCGCCAGCCAGATAGAATAGTATAATGGCGGCGATAATCCCGAGTGGAATCAGGATTGCTGGCCGCATCCAGTCGGGTGAGGTGGCTTTCTCGGCATCGGGTGGACGCACAGCCTCCGTCTTTGCATGTGCTCCCGTTTCTGGTACGGAAGGCTCACTCGCGGGCGCTTCCTCGCCTACCAGTGGTTCCGTTGCCGATTCCTGTGTGCCGGAGCTCACAAGTTCGTTGAAATTTGCAAAGAATTCTGACGCCAGCTTTTTCGCGGTGCCGTCAATCAGGCGGGAGCCGATCTGTGCCATTTTCCCGCCGACAGAGGCATTAACGTCATAAGAGAGCAGGGTGCCGTTATCGCTTTCTTTAAGGGATATATCCGCGCCGCCCTTGCCAAACCCGGCGGCTCCGCCCTTGCCTTCTCCTGTAATGGTGTAGCCGTTCGGTGCATCGATATTGCTCAAAGTCACATTGCCATTGAATTTGGCGGATACGGGGCCAACCTTCACCTTAACGGTTGCGGCAAATTCCGTATCACTGACTTTGTCGACGGACTGGCACCCAGGGATCGACTGGCGCAGGATTTCTGGATCGTTCAA
>CALEMG010000193.1 GCA_937910835.1 uncultured Alphaproteobacteria bacterium
AGCATTCCATGCTTTGCCGAGAGATATCTCTCTACCGCGCTGTTTGACGGTCTCTGACGTCATGGCGCGCAGCGACGATCAGCTTGACCGCTACGCCCGCCATATCATCCTGCGCGAGATTGGCGGCGCGGGGCAGCAGAAACTTTTAAGCGCGAAAGTCCTGATTGTCGGGGCAGGGGGGCTGGGTTCGCCCTTGGCTGTGTATCTCGCGGCGGCCGGGGTCGGCACTCTCGGTATTATCGATGATGATGCGGTGGATCTCTCCAACCTACAGCGGCAGATCGCCCATGGTACGGCGGACATCGGTAAGGCGAAGGTGACAAGTGCGGCCGAGGCGGTGGCGGCGATCAATCCGGATATTGAGGTGATCCAATATCATGAGCGCCTCACCGCAGACAATATCGAGGAGATTATCGCCGATTATGATCTTGTGGCTGACGGCACCGATAATTTTGAGACGCGTTTCCTGCTGAACGACGCCTGCTATTTTGGCAAAAAAACACTGGTTTCCGGCGCGATCTTACAGTTCGACGGACAGATCAGTACCTTCAAGGCTTATGAAACGGGCGAAAACCCGTGTTATCGCTGTCTCTTTCCCGCGCCGCCGCCTCCCGATGTGGCGCAGACCTGCGGCGAGGCGGGGGTCCTCGGCGCGCTTGCCGGCGTGGTTGGAACCATGCAGGCAGTTGAAGTGGTAAAGGAACTACTCACCATCGGGGAAGGGCTCTCAGGCGGCCTACTTCTCTATGATGCCCTCGCCGCCGAATTTCGCAAAATCAAGATCCCCCGCGATCCTGCCTGCCCGCTTTGCGGCGCAAATCCGACAATTACAGACCTGTCGGCGCATCGTCACATGAAATAGGCTGCCGCGAGGGTGAGGGAGAGCGGCAAGGTGATCATGGAGATCATGGTTTGCACGGTGATAATCCCCGCCATCACCTCGGCGTCCGCACCCAGGAGCTTGGCAAGCGCATAGCCGGAGCTGGCCGTCGGGATGGTCCCGTAGATGATCAGAATCATAGCGGCCACCCCCTCCAGCCCGGTGGCGATGGCCGCACCTGCGATTACTAGAGGGAAGAGAGCCAGCTTCAGCACAGTTGAGATCAGGACATAGGACGCGCCGGTATGGATGGACTTGATCTTGAGGCCAGCGCCAACACAGAGGAGCGCGAAGGGCAGGGCGGCCTTCGAGAGCAGCCCGGCAAAATTATTGATGACGGGCAGGGGGCCGATCCCGGAAAAATTGAGGAAGGCCCCGATGGCAATGGCAATAATCAGGGGGTTACGTATGATCTCCCGCACCAGTCGCCGTTTGAGCGAATGGGTGCTGGTCCGGCCCTGATACGTCACCAGCACGGTTACGCAGAACAGGTTTGTTGCGGGCACAAGGACTGCGGTGGCGACGGCAGCGAGCAACAACCCCTCCGCTCCGTAAAGGTAATCGGCAACCGCGAAGGCGATAAAGGTGTTATGCCGCGCTGCACCCTGAAAAACCGAACCGCCGACTCGGGGGTCGATCTTGTGTATCTGGACGATCAGCAGGGACAGCAACCCCGTCACCGCCAGTCCGCCAAGAAGAGCGAGGGCATAGCTGCCAACAAGATCGTTGCTGAAGGGCGCGGTTGTCGTGTTAAAGAAAAGCAGCGCCGGGAACAGGACCCAATAGACGATCCGGTCCGCATGATGCCAGAAATCGCCACCCGGAAAACCGTTTCGCCGCAGCAAGTTGCCCAGCACTAGCAACAAGAAGATCGGCAGCACGGAAAGCGATATCGCCCACATGTTCGAAAATCCTTTATTCTTGTTGGTACAGCTCTGGGGTCAGTCTGTTTTGTGGTCGATAATGAGCTGTTTGACCAGCAGAAAGATTTTTGGACTTATTGTTTTGCGATTTTTGGTATTATGAAGATTTATTCACCCGCGTGAAAAAGCTCGGGGTCGCAACAACAAAAAACCGGCCGGAACTCTCAGGCTCCGACCGGTGATATTTGGTCTTAATGAGTCAGATCGTTACGCGATTTTCGGCGCGGACTGCAGCACATCATCCTCGACATAATCGGTGAATTGCTCGAAATTCTCAATAAAGCGGGCGACGAGATCTTTCGCCTTCACGTCATAGGCCGCCTTGTCCGCCCAGGTATTGCGCGGGTTCAGGATGTCGGATGGGACGCCCGCGCAGGATGTCGGCATGGCAAGACCAAAGAACGGATCCTTTTCCGTCTCCGCCTTGGCAAGCGTACCATCAAGAGCGGCATTGACGAGCGCGCGCGTATGACCGATTGGCATGCGGTGGCCGGTGCCATATTCGCCGCCGGTCCAGCCGGTGTTGACGAGCCAGCAATTAACACCATGCTTGGCGATTTTCTCACCGAGCAGCTTGGCATAAACGGCTGGATGCCGCGGCATGAAAGGCGCACCGAAGCAGGTGGAGAAGGTTGCCTGTGGCTCGTTGCCGAGGCCTTTTTCCGTGCCTGCAAGCTTCGCGGTGTAACCGGAGAGGAAGTGATACATCGCCTGTTCCGGTGTCAGCTTGGAGATGGGAGGCAGAACGCCGAAGGCGTCGGCGGTCAGCATCACCACATTTGTCGGGAACCCCGCAACGCCGGTATCGGACGCATTCGGGATAAATTCGATCGGGTAGGAGGCGCGGGTGTTTTCCGTCAGGCTGTTATCGTCGAGATCAAGTTCGCCGGTATCCGGGTCCATGACGACATTTTCGAGAACCGTGCCGAAGCGGCGGGTGGTTTCGTAGATTTCCGGTTCGGCTTCTTTGGAAAGATTGATCACCTTGGCGTAGCAGCCACCCTCGAAATTAAAGACACCGTCGTCCGCCCAGCCATGCTCGTCATCGCCAATCAGCATCTTGCTCGCATCAGCGGAAAGGGTGGTCTTGCCGGTGCCGGACAGGCCGAAGAAGACGCTGGAGTTGCCTTCCTCGCTGACATTGACGGAGCAATGCATCGGCAGGATATCTTTTTCCGGAAGGAGATAGTTGAGAATGGAGAAGACTGACTTCTTGATTTCGCCAGCATAGGACGTGCCGCCGATAATCACCAGTTTTTCGGCAAAATTGGGAAGCACGAAAACTTCAGAACGGGTGCCGTCGACGGCGGGGTCGGCCTCAAAAGAGGGGACCTGCAGGATGGTGAATTCCGGTTCGAAATTGTCGAGCTCGCTTGGCGCGGGCTGGATGAACATGTTGCGGGCGAAAAGATTGTGCCAGGCGCATTCGGTAATAATCCGAACCCTTAGGCGATTGTTGGCATCGGCGCCAGCATAGCAATCCTGAACAAACACTTCTTTCCCGGAGAGATAGTCGCGCATTTTCTTGTGCAGCCCGGCAAACTTGTCGGCGTCGATCGGTTTGTTGACCGCGCCCCACCAGATGTTCTTTTCGCTGCCGGGTTCCTTCACGATGAATTTGTCATTGGCAGAACGACCTGTGTGCTGACCGGTCAGGGCGACAAGCGGGCCACCGGCGGCAAGAGAGGCTTCTCCGCGCAAGAGGGATTCGCGGTACAAAGCCGGCGTTGATAAGTTCCAATATGCCTTGCCCACGTTGCCAAGGCCGTTCCTGTCCAGCCCATAACTACTCTTACGGGGTCCAATTTGCTCCACAATCTTTCTCCAGTGCTGTCTTTAAAGAGATGCCCTGTTCCGGGCTTTTGTTTCAGAATAAGGCGCATGTATAAGGCGCGCAATACAACTGTCACCAAAAAAGCGACTTAAAATCCTTCATTTTTCGCGACTGTTTCATTT
The DNA here is from genome assembly GCA_937910835.1 of uncultured Alphaproteobacteria bacterium. GTDB lineage: Bacteria > Pseudomonadota > Alphaproteobacteria > Sneathiellales > Sneathiellaceae > Sneathiella. The sequence goes on from CALEMG010000193.1 coordinate 3,760, forward strand.
TTCCCTTGAATTTATGCCACTTAAAACAGAACCGCTGAATTTTCTATTAACTTCTTACGATTTTTAAAAGCTTAATAATCTCCTTGCGGATGTCTTCCGCACTCGCGGCGGGCGCAGGAAAGAGAATCCGCCCGTATCGCCAGCCCCGCCGGAGATCCATTCCCTCCACATCGATGCCGCATATTTCCCAATCATCTGCGGGGTCGTCGCCAATTGCTGCGGTCACTAGTTCCTGCACGGCGTCCGCATGATCCGTATTCATATGCTCGATGATATCTTCCTCGGCCTCGCCCGCCGCAAGGAAACGCGGATCGACCAGGAATTTTTCCTTATCGAGCCAGTGAATATCGCCGAACCCGGCGACCAGATGCGCGCGGGAGACAACCATCCGGTAGAGCTTGAAATCCGGGAATTCCACGAAGTCCCTTGCCGATGGGAAACGACGGAGATAGCGGGCTTTCAGGCCGCTGTCCTCAACCACCTCAAGAACGCCTTCTACCGAGATACGGGGCAGGGTGAGCGGATCGCGATCCCCCGGTTCCTCCGCAATCAGCAGAGAGACATGCGCATTTCTGGCAATATTCTTGCTGTGTACGGCGAGATCGGAAAGCAGGAGGAGTGGTTGCCCCGCCGGATCGGTCGCCATCAGGACCAAGGATGCATAAGCATTTGCGTCGTTCGCCATAGAGGTGGCTAGGGAGACCGTGGCCGCTTGCCGGAGGAGCCGGCGCACCGTCCCCCCTCGCGTATCGGTAGGGGATGAATCTGTCATCGGTCTGTTTTGCGAAAAATTCGCGAAAAAGCAAAAGAAAAATGCGAATCCTTCTTAAAAACTGAAATTAGGCGGGTTTTCGGCGCCATTCAGGCGGTAATTTCACCTTGGACATTCTGTTGCCTTATTTTGACTAAATGTAGATGGCAATTAGATGCGACAGATCATACAATAAGGTGATGACATGAATCTGGGGACTGACATGGCGACGAAAGTAGCCTTGGTCGATGACGACCAAAATATTCTGACCACTGTTTCGATCCTGCTGGAAAGCGAAGGGTTTGAGGTGGATAAATATTCGGACGGGGAGGAGGCGCTGAAAGGCCTTGCCGACAGCCCGCCGGATCTCGCGGTGCTGGATATCAAGATGCCGCGCATGGATGGGATGGAGCTTTTGAACCGCCTGCGCCGGACCAGCAGCCTGCCGGTGATTTTCCTGACCTCGAAGGATGACGAGATAGACGAATTCCTCGGCCTCAAGATGGGCGCCGACGACTATGTCCGTAAACCCTTTTCGCAGCGCCTGTTGGTGGAGCGTATCCGCACCGTTCTGAGGCGCCATGGCTCCGTGAAGGAGAATGAGAGCGAAGGCGAAGAAGATATCATGATGCGGGGCAAGCTGAAACTCGACAGCATCCGCCATGCTTGCTTCTGGGATGGCAAGGAAGTGACCCTGACGGTGACAGAATTTATGCTTCTGCACGCGCTCGCGCTGCGTCCGGGTCATGTAAAAAGCCGCGATCAGCTGATGGACGCGGCCTATGATGACAATATATATGTGGATGATCGCACGATTGACAGCCATATCTAACGGCTGCGCAAGAAGATCAAGGCAACGGACCCCGACTTTTCCGCCATCGAAACTCTGTATGGCGTCGGATATCGGTTCAAGGAAAAACAGTACCGGAACGGTTCAGACGGAATGAATGTGGATCCCAAGCTCCATAGCGGAGATAAAGTTCCTGACGAGAAAGAATCGGAGAACCGGGAGAAAAAGGTAAGGCGTGGCCCCTTTTCCTCCCTTGGTCGCCGGATTATGGCGATCAATCTTTTCTCCGTCGTTTTTCTGGCAGGCGGAGTTCTGTACCTTGACCAGTTCCGTGACGGCCTGATCGAGGCGCGGTTCCAGGCGCTGACAACGAATGGCCGAATGATTGCCGGTGCCCTCGGCGAGGCGGCACTGCAGGAAGTCTCCCTCGATGGGCAGGTGCAGTATCTGACGCTTGATTCCCTCCCCATCAAGCGCGTTCTTCGGCGTCTTTCCATTGTGACGAATACTCCGGGCCTACTGTTTGACCGGGAAGGAGTGTTGAT
>CALEMG010000194.1 GCA_937910835.1 uncultured Alphaproteobacteria bacterium
CCAAACGTCTGTCACCTGCATTTCTGACGGTTAATCTTGGCAAGCGCAGCCTTGCCATTGATTTGAAATCGGAAGAGGGTCAGGAAATTATCTATCGCCTGATTGATGACGCCGATGTCGTTGTCGAGAATTTTCGGCCGGGTGTCGCAAAAAAACTGGGGATCGATTATGAAAGCGTGAAGCAACGCAAGCCGGAGATCGTCTATTGTTCGATCAGTGGCTATGGCCAGCAAGGCCCGCGTAGCGGAGATAAAGCCTATGATTCCGCTATTCAGGCGGCGTCGGGCCTCTTTACCTTAAATGGCAGTGAAGAGTCAGGCCCGATGCGCATAGGCATCATGGTGATCGATATGTTCACTGGAATGAATGCCGCGTTCGCGATTTCATCCGCGCTCTACCGACGTGAGAAGACAGGTAAAGGGCAGTATGTAGATGTTGCGATGTACGACAGCGCACTGATGTTGGCCGCTGCGCAAATGGCCGACTTTATGGTGCGTGGCAATGTCCCGCCGCTGATTGGTAATGAATCCCCGACACGGCAACCCACGGCTGGTGTATTTGAGACGCAGGATGGAATTGTTCTGCTGGCCACAATTACGCCGGCCCATAACATCGCTATGCTGAAGGCGGCGGGATTGGAGCACTTGCTGGAGGATCCGCGCTTTGCCACTTTCGAGGCGAGGCAGGCTAATCTGCGAGAGGGGCTGGAAATCGTCGGCGATGCAATGAAGACGAGGACGACGGCGGATTGGATAAAGATAATGAGTGAGGCTGGCGTCGTTGTACAAGCGGTCCGGACACTGGCAGAAGCCACATCCGATCCGCAGTTGGAACATCGCGGTATTGTTGTTGAGGCGAAAGATGTCAGGGGGTTTGACAAAGCATTGCGACTTGTCGGCGCTCCGTTTATTGCGAATGAAGACAGCCCTCAGAACGCAGTTTCGCCCCCCGGAGAAGTGGGCCAACACACAGAAGAAATCCTGCGTGAACTCGGTTATGCTAATGACGATATCGCCAAGATCGTTTCATCAAAGGAAACCTGATGCTTGGCTTGCGTGCGTTTATGCGCTGACTTAAAGGATAGCTGATCATGATTACGCTTCATCATCTCAATGACTCCCGGTCCCAGCGGATATTATGGCTTCTGGAGGAGCTTGGTGTTGATTATGAGGTGATGCGTTATGAACGTGACGCAACAACCCGTCTCGCGCCGGACGCGTTAAAGGAAATCCATCCGCTGGGTAAATCTCCGGTGCTGGAGGATGGAGAGCTACGGCTTCATGAGTCCGGGGCTATCACTGATTATCTGATCCGGACATACGGTGCGGGGAAGTTCGCGCCGGGGCAGGGCAGCGCGGAATATGAAGCATATGCGGAGTGGATGCATTATGCGGAAGGCTCCGCTATGCTGCCTCTTCTCCTTCGGCTCTATACCAGCCGGCTGGGCGATGCAGCCGGGCCACTGATGCCCCGAATTGACGGTGAGACGGAGAATCATTTTTCTTTCATGAATGATGAAATGACGGGGCGGGAGTTTTTTGTGGGCTCCGATCTTACCGGCGCGGATATTATGATGTCCTTTCCGCTGGAGGCCGCCCGTGCGCGTGGTATCCTGAGCAACTATCCGGCGCTTTCTGCCTTTGTTGAACGTATTCAGGAGCGCCCGGCGTATGTGCGCGCGCTTGAAAAAGGCGGACATTACTCCTATGGTCCGGCGGTTGCTTGATTAACCGGATTAGATTTGCGTGACAAATGAACCTCAGGACCGGGAGCCGGTCTTCAATGTGCCTCCTGCGACCATGTATATGGTTGCCGCCATTATTGGCGTGCATCTGCTGCTGACGGTCACTGCACCTGAGACATTGAACTGGGTCTACAGCAATTTTTCTTTCCGGCCGGCGGTAGTTTCCGCTATCCTTGATCAGCCCTCCTTGAGCGGCATTTTGCATATATTTATCACGCTCAACAGTCATATGTTCCTTCATCATGATTGGAGTCATATGGTTCTCAATGCTGGTATGTTGCTTGCCTTTGGGACGATGACTGAGCGTCGGGCCGATTTCTGTTCTTGTATTTCCTGTCTGGCGGGGTCGTGGCCTTTGTCGAATATCTGATTTCTGAGCCGAATGTGGATATCACCCTTTACGGCGCTTCCGGGGCGGTATTTGGCGCCATGGGGGCGACAATGATTGTGTTGCTACCGCGCTATGGACGCCGTGGCGTTGTCACCCTGATCGCCGTATTGCTCGGCATCAATCTGATCATCGGCGCGACTCCGCTTGGCACGCTTCTGGTTGGTCCGGGCGCAGGAATAGCTTGGGCTGCTCACGTCGCAGGGTTTGCCGTTGGATTGATCATTGCCCTCATATACTCAAGCAAGCGGGCATCTTCCCCTTAGCTGTTCACGCTATTGTTATTGAAAGTGGCTGGCGGAGAAGCCAGATTTTATTATCTTGATGATGCATAGAAAGGCATTTTTTCATGCAAGGGAGGAACATCACGATGATAACCCGTTTGACCAATCTTCAAAACCTCGCGATTGCTTTGTTTGTCGCAATTCTCTCTTTTTCGACAATCCAGACGGCTTCCGCCGAGAAGCTCTACTACAGTACGCTTTTTGGAACGGCTATCGAGGGCTATGACGTTGTTGCTTACTTCACGGACGGAAAGCCTGTTGAAGGTAGCAAGGACCATAGTGTTGAATGGAAAGGCGCAGATTGGTACTTTGCAAGTGACGAGCATAAGAAAATGTTCGAAGCTGACCCTGAAAAATACGCGCCCCAATATGGCGGGTATTGTGCTTGGGCCGTGAGCCAGGGCTATACTGCCTCAACGGTGCCAGAGGCGTGGAAAATTGTCGATGACAAGCTTTACCTCAACTATTCCAAGGGCGTCCAGAGTACTTGGGAAGAGGATATTCCCGGCAATATAAAGCTGGCGGAGACTAACTGGCCCGGTATTGCGAAGGACTTGAAATAAAAAAGCACCTGGCTGCGGGGGAGCGAGAACCAGGTGCTTTCAAAAGAAGCCGCATCGTGCGACCTTCTTATTCTTAACTGTTTATTTGTGACGGCGCCAGAGGGGAAGTTCCTCATCGAAAGCCGGTTGATAGGTGACGGTCATCTCATCAAATGCCTTCAGTGAATGGGAGGCATTCTGATCGTCGCGCAACTCAAACCCGTTAACGCCGCAGCGCTGCATATAGAACAGCTGATCATAGAGAACATCACCGGTTGCGCGGATTTCGCCCTTGAAGCCATAGCGTTCACGAAGAAGGCGAGCCTGAGTAAAAGCCCGTCCGTCTGCCATTTTCGGAAATTCGAGAACGACCAAGTCCAGCCGTTCCAGATCATCCTTGATAATTGCCGGGTCATCCGTGTTACGGAGCGCGATACCTAATCGTCCATTTCGCGTGAGCAACGTTTCTCGGGCATTCAGCCATTCTTCCAACGGTACATAGATATCGCCTGCCGGAAGAGAGCCGCCGTCCTCAAGGCCGGTGAATGGCATCCATTCATTGCTGTCAATCTTGCGGTCCTTGATATAGTTATCCATAGAGCCGCTCCTTAAACGGGGCCTGCCCGAGGCGCCGGTAAGCCATCAAGAAAGTCTCCTCTGGATCCTCCCGGCTTTCAAGGTAGACAGATAGAACCTTGCCGACAGCATCCACAATTTCGTCTGCCTCAAACGCCGGGCCAATGATTTTGCCGATGGCCGCGTCCTCACGGGCGCTTCCGCCGAGGGTCAACTGATAGACTTCAGTCCCCTTTTTGTTGACGCCTAGAATGCCAATATTGGCGACATGGTGATGCCCGCAGGCATTTATGCAGCCGGAAATATTGATGCTGACATCGCCAAGATCATTGATGAAATCATAGTCATCGAAGCGCGCGGTAATCGCCTGCGAAATCGGAATGGAGCGAGCTGTCGCAAGCGCGCAATAGTCCAGCCCGGGGCAGGAGATGATATCGGTCACATGATTGTAGTTTGGCGTGGCAAGATCAAGCGCCTTCAACTCTTCCCAAAGGGCCGGTAAGTCCTTTAGCTGCACATCCGAAAGAACCAGATTCTGCCGATGCGTCGTGCGAATATGGCCAAGGCTGTATTTGTCGGCCAGATCGGCGATGGCGTCCATTTGATCGGCCGTCACATCGCCTGGCGGTTGAAGCGCGGTTTTGAGGGACAGGTAAACAATACGATAGCCTGATTGTTTGTGCAGTTCGATATTCTTGTCGACCCAACGGGCGAAATCCGCATTGCTGAGCATAAGATTTTCAAAGTCAGCATCTTGATCGGGCAACGCTTCATACGCGGGGTCGTTAAAGAACCCCTTGACCCACTTAAAATCCTCATCCCTCAGGAAAAGACCACCGGCTTTGATCTTCTCCCACTCGGCTTCGACAAGCTCACGGAATTTTTCTTCGCCGGTTTCATGGACAAGGATCTTGCTGCGCGCCTTGTAGATATTGTCGCGCCGACCGAGCATATTATAGACCCGCAGGATTGCCTCAAGATAGGTGAGCATGTCCTGCTTTGGGAGATACTTTCGGATGACCTTGCCAAGCATTGGCGTCCGGCCAAGGCCACCTCCAACATAGACTTCAAACCCGATTTCCTCTGAGGTTTCGTTCTTTACCAGACGCAGGCCAATATCATGCACGGCAACCGCCGCCCGATCATGAGTGGCGCCGCTCACTGCGATCTTGAATTTGCGCGGTAGGAAATTGAACTCGGGATGGAAGGTCGACCATTGCCGTATCAGTTCGCAATAGGGACGAGGATCCTCAATTTCATCGCGGGCGACACCGGCGAGTGGATCGGAAGTCGTGTTGCGGATGCAGTTACCGCTGGTCTGGATGGCATGCATCTCGACCTTCGCAAGATCATCAAGAATATCCGGCACATCCTCCAGCTTAGGCCAGTTATACTGGATATTCTGCCGCGTGCTGAAATGACCATAGCCCTTATCATATTTCCGGGCGATATGGGCGAGGGTGCGCATCTGCTCTGACGACAGTAGCCCATAGGGAATGGCAACCCGTAGCATATAGGCATGAAGCTGCAAATAAAGGCCGTTGCGCAGCCTTTGATGCTTAAATTCCTCTTCTGACAGCTCGCCTTTAAGGCGTCGGGCTACTTGTCCGCGGAATTGGGATACCCGTTCCAGCAGGAGCTGATGATCCTGCTCTGAATATTGATACATGATAGACCTTAAAGTTTATGCGGCCTGACGGCTTTCGCGTAAATTATCCTGCGGTAACCCAATTGTCGGTCCGTCGGCGCGAATCTGCTCGCGCTTCGTTGCAGCGACAATGCCATCTTCGGTCTTAAGGACATCAATCGCATAGGGCGCGACGACAATATTTTCCTGTTCCGACTGCTCCGCCGCTTTCTTAAGAGCGTCCAGTGCATCCCCTTCGCTCACCGTTGCTTGATGGATATCGGATGTCCAGGATGGGTGGCCATTTTCGAGAGCTAGATATGCAACAAGTCCCTCTTTTAACAGGGAAGCCGTGTAAACCTGCAGTGCCATTGTTGTTCTCCTTTGAAAAGACCCACTAACCAGCCGGGTATGGGTCAATCTCTATCTATTCTGCATATTTAAGTATTTATTTTAAATTGGCAACAAAATTGTGATTTAAAAATATATCACAGTAAAAATATGTATTATATGGCCGTGGTCATGTTTGACCGCTTCGACAGGTGAATGCCACATTCCGTTTTATCCCTGCCGGCCCAGCGGCCGGACCGGGGGTCGGCGCCTTCGGCGACACGGCTTGTGCAGGGCATGCAGCCGATAGACTTGAAGCCATCTGCGACGAGCGGGTGAGGCGGCAAATTCTTCGCAAGATAAGCCTGCTTGATATCATCATTCGACCAGTCGGCGAGGGGATTTATCTTGATGAAATCCGTCTCCGCTTCGATCATGGGAAGCGTCTTACGGGTTGCCGCCTGAAACTGCTTCCGTCCGGTAATCCAGGCCTTGTATCCCAGATTTCCCATTTTACTCATAATATTATCCAACGGCGCCACTTTTCGGATATGGCAGCATTTATCCGGGTCTTCATTGAACAGCATGTCGTCAGGGTCGAGCCTTAACAGAACGCCATCATCGGGTCGGACAATTCGGACATCTTCCAGACCGAGATAATCGGTAAGGGTTTTCTGATAACGGAGCGTTTCGCCAAAAAGCCGCCGCGTATCAAGAAAGATAACGGGAATTGCCGGATCAACTTGCGCGACAAGGGCTAGAAGAACGGCTGATTCGGCGCCGAATGACGACGAGAGCATGATTTCACCATTGAGATCGTTCTGGACAAGTGCGTCGAGTAATTCAAGGCCGGAGAGCTGGCCATACAGGCCGCGAAGCCGGGCGGCTTCTGATTCTGGGCAAAATTGAACTGGTGAATTAGTCATCTTCTATCCCATTAAATTTGTTCTACAGTGATACTTATGGAGTATAATAATAAATATCAACTTAAAATGTGAAGAAAATAAAATACATATATAAAATGTAAAATATGGTAGGTTGACGTAGCGCTTTAATATGATTGATCGTTGGTGCGAATTTCCCCAAACTGTCGACGGGAGGGATAATGCGGTTTCAAGCTTTCTTGATTGCGATGATTTGCATCGGAACTGTATGCGCGGCGGCGGCTGGCGCGGGGATACAAACGCATGTGGCAGAAAGAGTCGAAACGGATCTGATCATTACGAAGAACAATGATTATGTTGCGCTTTACGGCGTACGCTTGGTGAAAGAGACGCAGGACCCCACGCTTTACCGGAAAGCGCAACGCTTTCTTCAGCAGTCATTTGAACCGCCCTCCTTCAGGCTTGACGTTCAGGCGTTCCAGGAATCAGGCGGTGCGCAAAATCGCTATGGAGATCTTCACGGTAAGATAGTGTTAGCCAACGGTGCATGGTTGCAGGAACAGCTGATCGCGCAAGGATATGGCGTCTGGAGTGGGGCTCCGGATTATCCACCCGCCCTCCGGCAACGTCTTGTTCAGGCGGAGAAGAGTGCCGCAATCGAAAAACTGGGGATTTGGCGCAGCTTCAAGATTATCAACGCGAACCAGCCGACGCGACAGTTTTGGAATGGCCAGTTCATTGTTGCAAAGGGCGTGATTCGGGAGGTTTTTCGAGGGGCTAGCGCCACATATCTCAATTTCGGAGAGGACTGGCGCAATGACTTCACCGTCGCCATTCCATCGTGGTCCCGGAAAAAATTTGAGCGAGGGGACTGGAAGATTGAGAATCTAAAGAATAGATCAGTTACTGTAAGGGGGCTGGTGCGCTTTTATAACGGGCCCTATTTGGAACTTGATTTTCCCGAGCAGCTTGAAATCAGCGATGCGGTGGGTGAGGGATAGGAAGTAGATGAATATCAATTTCGCAGGCAGGAAATGGAGTCGTGTGGGGCTTATTCTTGTTCCATTGCTTGTCTTCAGCACGCCAGCTAAGGCCGACCTGCTTGATAATCTCTTTTCTATTTTCGAGCCGAGTGACGACAGGGAAATTGGTTCCAAGCAGCATCCACAGGTGGTTGCTCAGTATGGCGGCGAATATACGAAGGAAGGCTTGAATGACTATGTCCTCGACATCGGCTTGCGCCTTGCCTTTGTCTCTGAAATGCGTGACTTGCCATGGCGGTTCACTATCCTGAATTCGCCAGTGGTCAATGCCTTTGCCCTGCCGGGCGGGTATGTGTATATCACACGCGGTCTGCTTGCTCTGGCCAACAATGAGGCTGAAGTCGCAGGCGTTCTTGCGCATGAAATCGGCCATGTCACGGCCCGCCATGGCGCCGCCCGGCAATCCCGTGCGACCGGCATTGGCTTGATCGGCGCGCTCGCAACTGTCCTGACGGGGAGTTCTGTTGTGCAGGAGCTGGGGCAACAGCTTGGCGGGCTCTACGTTGCGGGCTATTCACGCGATCAGGAATATGAAGCGGATCAGCTTGGCGTTAAATATCTGGGCCTTGCCGGATATCCGCGTGAAGCCATGGCCGATTTTCTGAAAAGGATGGAGGCGCAGACCGAATATATGGCTGCGCTCACGGGTAACTCGGCTGGCGGCGGCTTCGATTTTTTCGCGTCTCACCCCCAAACGGATGACCGGATAGGGCGCGCGTCGGCGTCGGCGGCCGCAAATTCCGATGATCTTGACCGGGAGTATGGGCGCAGCCGGTATCTTGGCGTAATTGACGGTATGCTCTATGGGGATGATCCAAAAGAAGGGGTTATCCGAGGACGTGAATTTCTGCATCCGGAATTGCGGTTCAAATTTTACGCGCCGGAAGATTTCCAGCTTATCAACTCTTCGCGTGCTGTTTATGCCGTTGATGGTAAGGGAAGCCAGATGGTCTTCGATCTCGGGAAGTTAAGTAACCCCGGGCAGTCAATGGCTGACTATCTGAAGAATGTATGGCTGGCCAAATTGAAGGTCCCGTCCATCGCTACAACGGAAGTGGGAGGGGCATCGGCGGCAGTTACGCGCCTTGCCCTCGAGCAAAATGGGCAGAAGAATTACCTGACCGCCGCTGTGATTGACTTCGGCAGTGACCGGGTGGCGCGGTTCATTTATCAGACGACAAATCCGGATAATGCTTTGCAGGCTCGCTTTACCGAAAGTTATAGTAGTTTTCGTATCCTTGATACCGCAGTGGCGGCGGCGATCAAGCCAATCCTGATGAAGGTTGAAACAGTTTCTGAAAAAAGAGATATGAACGCAATTCTTGCTAGGATGGCGGATGTCGCAAAAGACAAAAAGGCGCTTTTCGTGCTCCTTAATCCGTCATTTGAAAACGGTGTGCCGCCCGTGGGACAACCATACTAAAGTTTGCGTGACGGAAACTAATAGGATGG
>CALEMG010000195.1 GCA_937910835.1 uncultured Alphaproteobacteria bacterium
CGTCTGGATCCGTTGATATGGGCTATGGCGATGATACGTTTAATTTGAGCGGGACTTATGCCGAGTTTAGCAGCACATATAGAACTGGTGTACAAATAGACGGGTCGAACGGTACGGACACGGTGAATATTACCAGCACGACCGAAAGGGCACTGACCAATATCGGCGACGGAAACAATACCCTTCGCAAGCAAGAAGAATATTTCGGGATGGATGATTTCACGGCAAGCGTCACCTTCTCCCTTGACGGACTTGATGACGGACGCCAGAGACTGCTTTGGAATCACACGAACTACGGCGTTCAGGTTGAAGACGACGACCTTGTTGTCTATTTCTCTGAAGACGGTGGCCAGTTAAAGGTTTATACCTTCGAGAATGCCATTACGGACACAGACTGGCATGACGTTCAGTTGGTGCTTGATGACGATGCGGATACTTTCTCAGTATATTTGGACGGTCAGGCCCTGCAGGTCGATAATGCCGTTACCGGCAGCATCGCAGACGCCTCATGGTGGAATGTCACCGTCGGAGGGACCGAGTTCCAGAACACGGATGAGTTCCAGGGCAGGATTGCCGATTACTCGATTATCGACGAAGCCCTTGATATCGATGGAAGCCAGTCAGTATTCGAACGGACAGCCTATATCGACTCTCACGATGATCTCAACGGATCAAATCTCGACGTCATTGGCGTTGCGTTAAATGAAGACTCGCTCGACTTCGCGTAAGTCTCAGCAATAAGACAACAAAAAAGCCCGGCAAACACCCGATTTGGTTAGTTTGCCGGGCTTTTTTTATCCGCTGCTATTTGATGATGCTGCCTCGCCAGTCTTCACCGCTTTGGTCCTGCTTCCGGTAGGAAATGCGGAGTGCCACCAAGGTTAGCAGCATAAGCGTCTTCAGGCTGGGATACTCCTGAAACTCCCGCAAAAGAACCTTTATCGCCTCATCGCGTTTACCGGACCAGGAAAGTAACTTGGCACAATATCTGATCGAGCCATGCTGGTTATCGATCAGTAACTTACGGGCCGCATCGGACGCTGCCGCCGCCGCAGGGGTTTCAAGAACCGCCTTCAGACTATCCACGCGGCTTTCCCAAAGAGCAAGTTGGTCCTGAGACATGCTGTCTGGCCTGAGACGCCAAATTCCGCACGGATTCTCGATCGTGATCAGATTAAATTGAAGAAACAATTCAAGCATATAGTTGAAATCAACCGTTAGCTTGATCGTCGGATCGAACACCAGCCCATTCTTCAGAATCTTCTCTATGGCACTGCGCCTGACCAGACCGAAGTTAATCAGTGGCGACGTCGCGTCATGCAGATAGTCAGGAATTATTTCCTCAGGTTTGTAAAAACGAACATCGGGCGTCGCCGGTATACTCTGATCCTTGATCGCAGCAAACTGATGGGGGTAGGCACTGTGGAAAGCGCCGAAACAAAGTGGAACATCCGGCTTTTCGTTTAAAACACCGGCGGCGGCCTCGATAAACTGTGGAAAGAAGACATCATCCGCATCGAGAAACGCAATCATCGTGCCCGTCGAGGCCAGAAAGCCCGTGTTGCGAGCCCCGCCCACACCCTTGTTGACCTCATGGCGGATATACGTCACCCGCTCCATACGATCCCCGAGCACAGCGATAACATCATCAGGGCCGCAGTCATCGACGACAATGATTTCATCTGGAACACGTGTCTGATTCAAAACGGAATCGCCCGTCTCCACGATGGTCGAGGATGAGTTATACGCAGGGATGATGACAGATACTGTTTCAGTACTCATAAATTAGCTCTAATATTCCGTGCCGCCATATTCAATCTTCTTTTTTTGCAAACCAAATAAAACCAAAAAAAGAAGTGCCAGTGTTTTTATCTGCGGCGACCTCTTAAACTCACTAAACAGTTGGTCGGATGCTTGCTTGCGTGCACCGCTATTGGCGAGAACGCGGGCGTACTGGCGTGCGGCTGAAGCTCTCATCCGTTTCAGGGAAGCAAGATGAAAGGCAGAAAGCTTTAGATCATCCGCATATTTAATCAGGGAATCGATTGCCACTGCCCGGGACGACCATACTTTTGACAGGTTCCGAGAAATACTATCAGGCTGCAAGAAATAGACGCCCATGGGATTTACTATGTGAACAACGTCAAATGTTGCGAGAATGCGCGCAAACATCTGGAAATCCTCGTTATTGCTTAAATCCGGCAGGAACAGGACGCCATCGTGGCTTATCTCATCGAGAGCGGATTTACGAAAGATACTGAAAGACGGGATGAAGGCGCCCGTATGGTTCAAATAGAATGTAAGCCCCTCTCCCCTCAGAAGCATCTTTATCTCCGGCTGTTGCTGCTTATGCCCTTCCAGAATTGGCGCAGCATTGCCATCAAAGCATTTGTAAAAGCTGCCAAAGGCTGCCGCCGCATTCGGGGTTCCCTCTAGTGTGGCTAGCATTACTTTCAGAAACTCGGAGCACAGGATATCGTCGGCGTCCAGAAAGTATATATAGTCACCTGTCGCCTCGGCGAAGCCGGTGTTACGGGCATGTTGAACGCCCTTATTCACTGCATGGCGGATAACCCGCACTTCTGGATAGAGATCCCCCAAAACATCCATGATAGGATTGGTGCTATGGTCATCGACGACAATGATTTCATCTGGCTTACGCTGCTGATTGATCAGGGAATCGAGCGTAACGCAAATCGTCGTC
>CALEMG010000196.1 GCA_937910835.1 uncultured Alphaproteobacteria bacterium
CCGTTTTCTTCGTCGCTGATGGTTCCTTTTTGCAGGAGTGCGACAAGAGCCGGTGCCCCTCGGAGATGCGCTCCGGCCAGAATTCCTGTTAAAGTCAACTCAACAGAGCCCTGCACGCCATCTTGGATATATGTAATGGTCGTGCCGAGATAGTCTTCCAAGCTCTCGCCATTAGCACTGAGAAGATCCTGAATGACAGATAAATTATGGCCGAACGCATCCTGGATAGCCAGTTGCTGAACCTCTTCTGTCATGAAGTCTTCTAGGGAATTTGCGCCGTTCTTACCTGTCCATGTGCCATCCCAGGTATTTGCGCTTGCGCCATTGCCGTAATAAAAATCATCGTCGTAATAGCCAAGATCAATTAACAAGGCTTCACCAAATTGGTATCCAACAAAGCCGTATGTGTTCATTGACCTGAAAGCCATGACCGACCATTCTTCATCGGATAGCTCAGACCAGCTTGAATAATTTGGGTAAAAATCGCCGACAGTACCGCCGGACCATTGGTTTAGTTGCCAGTCCTGGATATCTCCGCTGTCATACCGTTCCCTGTCCCATCCAGACTCGAATGCGAGCAACGCTGCGAGGAAATCTTCAAAAGTTCCATTCATATTAAATCCTTTCGTTCAAATACCCCGTATAAGCTTGGATAATCGAACGAAATCAGATAAACAACTAAATTAGATTTTAACTATAAATTACCTTAATAATTACATATATTTGTCCGGAATGTGCCTATATATTGTCATTTCTATTTTTATTTATATTACTAAGTAAATCACAGCCGATTTTCTTTTTTTACTTTATCACCTGCTCTCATTGAATATGCGCATCCAGTGTTTGAATTATGAGGATAGTCAATGCCAAGCACGCGGCATCACAGATCAGGCCGCCACAAAGTAGTGTCAGGTGGATATAGGTGTAAGCTCCGGAACACTAGGTGAAAAAGATATGGTTTTCTGCAGGGACTCGCTTTAACTGGAAAATATCTTCACCGAGCTTGTAGGTTGAGAAGAATAGCGCCCTGACAAAGGGGCTCTCAATGTTCGTTGCATGTAAAATTGCATGCCCCAAAGCTGGCAATCTTCCTCTCTGACAAACCTATTTTGTCGTCAAGAGAAGGTCTGATCTACCGCACCACAAAAAAATCCGCCCAGTCATATCAATATTAATTCTGCTTACCAGATAAATTTTTCACCACTGTATTACTTTTGAGGCTCAGTGAGTAAAATCCTTGCCCTTTAAGCACTTAAAGGCGGGAAACAGTTTTCACCGAATGGGAATTGTAGTCTTCAAAGACAAGCATTGATAGTGGCGTATTAGAGTTCGTTCTACTTAAGTATACACAAATATAGTTATGAATTAGGCTCTAATGTGAAAGTAATCATTTTTTAAATAAATATATTTAAAAAAATACATAGTTTAGAGTCAGTATTTTGGAAACTTAACCAGTCTTCAGATATAGGAAGCTACCTTTATGAATCTGCTCATGATCGACGATGATGACATTGATAGAATGAGCACAACCCGTGCGCTTGAGCGTTCTGGGCACGTCGTGAATATCACGGAAGCAAAAACGGTGGAAGAGGGGCTTAATTATCAGCAAACCGAAAAATTCGACATCATACTGCTGGACTATCAACTACCATCGATGTCCGGGCTGGAGCTTCTGAAGTTATTTACAAACTCTCATCAACAGGACGTTGCTATCGTGATGTTGAGTAACCAAGAAGACGAAAAAATAGCAATCGAATGTATCGAATCTGGTGCTCAAGATTTCATTCTAAAGAGCGAAGTGACAACTTCCAGATTAATCCGTGCCCTCTTGCACGCAAAAGAGCGCAAAAGAATTGGGGAACAGCTCCGCGGCCTGGCTGAACGGGACACCCTGACAGGCTTGGCCAACAGATATATTTTTGAAACACAGCTTGAAGAGGCGATTGCCAGAGCCGTTCGATATGGTGAGGGGCTGGCGCTTCTTATGTTGGATCTGGATAAGTTTAAGGAAGTCAATGATACACTCGGTCATGCCGTTGGCGACAAACTATTAATAGAAGTTGCTAAACGACTAAAGGGGCCGGTTCGAGGTGGCGATTTAATATGCCGTCTAGGGGGTGATGAATTCGCCATTCTCGTCCACCATTTGGATGATACGTCACAGTTACGGATTGTTTCGCAACGGATCCTTGAAGCTCTTTCAAAACCCATTGTTATTGATGGGATAGAAATGAACGTTTCAACGAGCATTGGGATCGCGAGTTTTCCAGACTGCGCTACAGATAAAGTTCAGCTTATGAAATGTGCCGATATAGCCATGTATCGAGCCAAAGAAAAGGGCCGAAACCAGGCGCTGTACTATTCCAGAGATGTTCATCATGAAAATTTGCAAAGGCTGGAATTAGAGCATGAATTGCTCAGCGCTTTAAAAAATGACGAACTTACAGTCTTTTATCAGCCGATAATTGATGGTGTGACAGAGAAAATTGTCGGAGCTGAAGCGCTTGTGAGATGGAGACACCCGACAAAAGGGCTTCTTCTTCCAGAAGCTTTCATACCCGTTGCGGAGGACATTGGCGAGATTGGGAAAATTGGTGACTGGGTTCTCGACACCGCCTGCGCTCAATATACGAAATGGGAAAAAGATCATCCAGACCTTGAGCCTACATTTGCTATAACCGTAAATCTGTCTGCCCAGCAATTAAAGGACAGTCGATTTGTAGATCATGTAAAAGCGGTTCTTGCTAAATATGATATGCGGTCCGAAAATCTTGAGTTGGAAGTTACCGATAGCTCACTAGTTGAAATCTCCGAAATAGCGGCGTCGGTTTTACGGGACCTTTCCCTTTTGGGCGTAAAGCTCTCTTTGGATGATTTCGGTGCATGCTATTCCTCTCTTTCCTACTTGCAAAAACATCCTTTTCAAATATTGAAAATCGACAGATCCTTTACTCAATCCTTCGAGAAAGAGAATGGTAAGGCGGCCGTTTTTTTAAAGTCAATCAATGCAATAGCAAATGTACTAAATATTGAAACAGTTGCTGAAGGCATAGAAACAAAAGCACAAAAACATCTGTGTCAGGAATTAAAATTCAAACGTATGCAGGGATTTTACTTTGCAAAGGCGATGACTGCAGATGACTTTAATTCTTACATCCAAAAAAGTTCAGGTATTTGCAAAGAAGTAAAAAATAATGAGTAATATAGAAGAGATAGGGGCGCGGGAAAAAAGAAAGCTCGTTAATGCCGGAAAAATGCATTGGGTCCACTGGCTTATCGTGGCCCTTTCGGTCGTCGTTACTTTCGGCGCCTGGTATTACTCGCTTGTACAAGTAACATCCCGAAACTTCCAAAAGTTTAATCGTCAAGCCGATCACATTGTTGAGCTAGTTAAAGAAAGAATGCATTTATATGAGAATGCGCTTTGGGGGGGAGTAGCCCTTATTGATTCTAAAAATGGAGAAGTATCCTACTCTCAATGGCTGTCTTACGCCAACAGCTTGCGAATTGATCAGGCCTATCCGGGCATCAATGGAATGGGTGTTATATTCCATATCGAGCCCGCCCAGCTGGATGATTTTCTAGAAACACAAAGAAAAGATCGCGCGGATTTTCGTATTCACCCAAAACATAATCAACCCGAATATTGGCCGATTACCTACATTGAGCCCGCAGGTCCAAACATAAAGGCTGTCGGCCTTGATATGGCCTTTGAAACCAATCGATACGCCGCGGTACAAAAATCTCGTGATACGGGTATTGCGCAGGTGACCAAGCCTATATCGCTGGTACAAGATGATAAAAAGACGCCTGGCTTTCTGTTGTATACGCCTTTCTATGAAAACGGGTCGAAACCTCAATCCATCTCTGACAGGCGCGATAAAATTGTG
>CALEMG010000197.1 GCA_937910835.1 uncultured Alphaproteobacteria bacterium
GCCCCTCCACCAGCTTGAGGCTCATGGAGAAATCCTGCGCAAGTCGCACCATGGCGTCATAAATCGCGCTGTCCCCATGGGGATGATAGCGACCCATCACGTCACCGACCACGCGGGCAGATTTGCGGAACGCCTTGTCCGAGGTGTAGCCATTCTCATACATGGCGTAAATGATGCGCCGGTGCACCGGCTTGAGCCCGTCGCGGGCATCGGGAAGCGCACGCGAGACAATCACGCTCATGGCATAGTCGAGATACGACCGCCGCATTTCCTCTTCGATAGTGACCGGAACGATATGGTTATCGGAAGGGGGTATCGTTACATCATTCAAGGTAGGGGTTCCTGAATAAACTTGAGCATGCCAGACATCCGCCGGGCACAGAAAAAACCATTAAACTCCCCTGCCAATATTAGTGATTGTCAGGGTTGGCCTGTTCTACAAGATATCCACCCCATAAGCAACCTTTAGCGGGCCAAAAACTGCGCCTTTTTAACCCAAACCATGCCTCTAGAGTGCCGCGCTGTCGAGGGCCTGATGTGCCAGAGAGGCAAGCGCCGGTTTCGTCACCCGGCTCGTCACCATCCGGCCATGCAGTCTGGTAATAATCCGGCTTCCCGTTTTCTCGAAAAGAAAGGGGAAGACGGCATGGACAGTCGCACAAAATCCGGCGATGAACAGCCAGAAGGCAAAAGAGCCGGACATTTCCATATGCTCAAAATAGCTTTCATTCACGGAAGCGGGATGGTCGGTGAAAAGCTGTTGAATGGTCATGGTCTTTATCCGTTATTTGGTTTCACTCATAATTTTAATATGGGATGATCATAACGATATTTATCGGAATTTTTGTCTTTTATTCACGTATAACCCGTATATTATGAACCATATGTTTCTATATTATGCAATAAAAAGAGATATTTTTCCATGTACGCGATAGACCACAAAATCCTCACTCATTTGCAGACGGACAGCTCCATCGCTGTGGCCGACCTTGCCGAGAAAGTCGGATGCTCCCGCACCGTCTGCTGGCGGCGGATCAAGTCCCTGGAAGAAACAGGCGTCATCCGGGCACAGGTCACCCTGCTCGACCGGAACAAGCTCAACCTTCCGGTCACCGTTTTTGTTGCCATCAAGACCAGCCGCCATGATGCGGACTGGCTCCGAAAATTTGCCGAGACCGTCGATAAATTTCCCGAGATCATGGAGTTCTACCGGATGAGTGGCGATATTGATTATCTGCTGAAAGTGGTGGTGCCTGACGTTGCGGCCTATGATAAATTCTATCACCGACTGATCTGGGAGATTGACCTCTCCGATGTCAGCTCCAACTTCGCAATGGAGGAGATTAAATTCACCACCGCCCTGCCCCTTCAGGCGCCTTAACGGGCGATGCGCGGTCTCCCGAAGGCGGTTACGTCAAGATGGCTTTCGATAAACATCTCCCGACCGTCGATATGGACAATATTATCCCGCCGATCGAACGTTACCTGAACTTCCGCCGCGCCCGCTTCTAAGGCAAGGGCACGCGCCTCAAAGGTGAGCAATCTCTTTGCCTCAGCCGCGGCCGCGTCCAGACTTGCAAAGTCCACCGGCTCCCCGCTGTGATAGAGGCGATAGCCGTCCTTGTCCGTTGGAGAGATGCTGGCGTGAGCACTCATGCGGACCTGCCCCACCACTGCGCCCACCGCATTGGCGACAGCGGCATGATCAGGGATCACTGCCTTTGTTTTAAGCCGCGCTGCTACCTCCGGATAATAGATATGGGCGGAGGCGCCAAGCCCGATCACCGGCAGTTGGAGGCCGATATCCAGCTTGATCAGCGGATGGGGAGCTTCCTGACGGGACGCCCGAAGCATCGTCACCGCCTCCTCCCGCTTGAGCAGCGGATCATTGCCCAGCGCCGCGGTGAGCAGGGTCTCACTCGAGATATCTACCAGCGCACCAAAAATCATCTGCGCCACGTCCTCCGCCGTGTTGGCGAGCGTTTGCCCGCGTATATCCTTCTGCCGGGAGAAGAGGATTGCCGCCTTTTCCGCCGCCACTCGGTCCCAGCTATCTTGCAGACCCAGAATATGCGCCGCATCAGAGGGGGTCAGCCCGGAGACCATCACAAGACCGGCGGAGACCAATCTTTCGAGAGCCGATAACTGCCGACGCCGTGTGATCAGCTTATCAAGTGGCTTCGGTCCCGTTTCAAGTTCGGCAAGGAGTGCAGCCTCCATATCGGAAAGGGTCGCGAGATGAGCACTTTCCCGCCCGACGGCGAAAGCGAAGCGGCCAAAGCTATCCTGCCATCTCTCTCGAAGAAGCTGCACATCCAGCGCGTCATGCACAAGGCCAGGATGCTCCATGGCGAGAAGACTAACCGGCACCAGCCGCCTCGGCCCAAGCGCGACGGCGAGGCCAAAGCCGGACTTCACCGCCGCTACCTCACTATCCCCGCCGAGGCCAACCGTGTGGATCGCCACCGCCTCCACCATGGTGCGCCAGCCGCCGACGGTCGCACCTGTCGCATCGAGGCGCGGGCTCCCCTCTTCCAGGACTGCGATATCCGTCGTCGTGCCACCAATATCGGAAACAATCGCATCTTTTTCCCCACTCAAATAGGCCGCGCCGACCAGGCTTGCTGCCGGACCCGAGAGAATAGTCTCGATCGGTTTGAGCTTCGCAATCTCCGCCGAGATCAGCGCGCCATCCCCCTGCACCACCATCAACGGCGCATCGATCTTCATCTCCGCGAACAGGCTCTCGCTTGAGGTGATCAGGTGATGGATCAGGTTAATCAGCCGCGCATTGAGAACGGAGGTCAGAGCCCGACGCGGCCCGTCAAGCTTGCTGGAAAGTTCATGGCTGCAGGTCACGCTGTTGTTTTCAGAGCGTGCGAGGATGATCTCCCGCACGCGGAGTTCATGTTCCGGGTTACGAATGGCGAACAGGCTCGCTACTGCGAAGGCGGTGATGGGGCCTGCCGCGTCCAACTCGGAGATAAGAACCGCTTCATCGAGCGGGGCTTCCGGCTCCCCCTGCCCATTATGGCCACCGGTGAGAAAAATAACCGGATCGCCCTTTAGAGCCTCTCGCAAGCCATTGCGATCCAACGCTGCCTCATCAAAGCCGATCAGGATCAGGCAGATACGCCCGCCCTGCCCTTCCACCAGCGCGTTGGTGGCAAGCGTGGTGGACAAGGAAACAAGACCAATATCGGCAGTGGAAATTTCAGCCGAACCGATAACGGACGCGACGGATTCGCCGATGCCAATGGCATAATCACGCCGCGTGGTGAGGGATTTAGCGCTCGCGATCACGCCCTTTTCTTCATCGAACAGCACGGCATCTGTATAGGTGCCGCCGGTATCAATCCCCAGCAAGAGCGCCATTAAGCCCGCATCCGCCCGATTACTCCGGTTTGGGGAAGGTCACGATTTCGACCTTGTTACCATCAGGATCCTTGAAAAAAGCGC
Organism: uncultured Alphaproteobacteria bacterium; assembly: GCA_937910835.1. Classification (GTDB taxonomy): domain Bacteria; phylum Pseudomonadota; class Alphaproteobacteria; order Sneathiellales; family Sneathiellaceae; genus Sneathiella. Next base: position 3,460 of record CALEMG010000197.1, read on the forward strand.
CGAAATAAGGGCCGAGCACTGCCTGGCGTGCGGCGGGAGCGCCTGCATCGGAACCGCCGTTATCAAGCGCGGCCTGATAGCACTCAAGAACCAGTTCCTCACTCCGCGCACGGAGCGCAATATGAACGCCCGTATCGGCGGGCACCTGCGCCATATCCGGGCGCGCATTAATCCAGAATTCGGGAAATTTCTTACCATAGCCGATGGTTCCCGGACGATCCGCTAGCCGCGTCATATCCAAAATCCCGAATACGGTATCATAAAACTGCCCCGCTTTTCCAAGATCCTGTACAGCTACGGAAATATGATCTAGCGCCATGTTTCTTTCCTCCTCTGCTTTAATCCCGCACCACTAAAAAAGGCCGCCCTCAACAGGCAGCCTCTTCCTCATTTCACCGTTATATCCATGCCCTTAGAAGGGAATGTCGTCGTCGAAATCGCCGCCCATGCCGCTTCCGGCCGGGCCGCCATAGCTGCGATCGCCACTCGGCGCACCGCCGTAGTCATTGCCGCTCTTCTGTGCACCGCCGCCATAACCCGCGCCCTGACCCTGACCGCCACCTGCACTATCAAGCATAGTGAGCGCCGAATTGAAGCCCTGCAGCACGATTTCCGTTGAATATTTGGTGATGCCGTCCTGTTCATACTGGCGGGTCTGAAGCTGCCCTTCGAGGTAAACTTTCGAGCCTTTTTTCAAAAACTGCTCGGCGATTTTACAGAGCCCTTCGTTGAAGATCACAACGCGGTGCCATTCCGTGCGTTCGCGCCGTTCCCCGCTGTCCCGGTCCTTCCATGATTCGCTCGTCGCGACGCGCAAGTTGCAGACGGGCTTGCCGTTGTTCATATAGCGAACCTCAGGATCCGCGCCCAGATTTCCAACAAGAATGACTTTATTAACGCTGCCCGCCATAGTGTGTTCCGCTTCCGATTCTGTATTCTCTTAAAAAATTCTGGCCAGACAATAACGTGCAAAAGCGCCTCTGGCCAGCGCTTTTCGACCATAATGTCGACCGTGAACAAAATGAAAACATTTTTTGCCAATAAGTCTGGTCTTTTCCCCTGATACCCGATAAATTCCGGCACAGTTTTAAGCACATGTCAGGTATACTATCCGAATGCAGAAAATTCTCAGCATCCGCGGCGCCCGCGAACATAACTTGCAGAATGTCAATATAGATATCCCCCGCGATCAATTGGTGGTGATCACCGGCCTTTCAGGGTCGGGCAAGTCCTCTCTTGCCTTCGACACCATCTATGCGGAGGGGCAGCGCCGCTATGTGGAGAGCTTGTCGGCCTATGCTCGCCAGTTCCTGGAAATGATGCAGAAGCCGGATGTGGACCATATCGACGGCCTCAGCCCGGCCATCTCGATTGAGCAGAAGACAACCTCGAAGAACCCGCGCTCCACTGTCGGCACGGTCACGGAAATTTATGATTACTTGCGCCTATTGTATGCCCGTATCGGCGTGCCCTATTCCCCGGCGACCGGCCTTCCCATCGCCAGCCAGACGGTGAGCCAGATGGTTGATCAGGTCATGGCCAAGGGCGACGGCAAGAGGCTCTATCTGCTGGCCCCCATCGTGCGCGGTCGCAAGGGCGAATATCGCAAGGAGTTTCTGGATCTCCGCAAGCGCGGCTTTCAGCGGGTCAAGGTCGATGGCGAGATTTACGACATTGAGGACACCCCCGAACTCGACAAACAGATCAAGCATCATATTGATGTGGTTGTTGACCGCGTGGTTCTGAATGAGGATATCCAGGGCCGCCTCGCAGATTCTATCGAGACCGCGCTCGACCTTGCCGACGGTTTGTTTGCCGTGGAAGATGCCGACACGCAGGAACGCACGATGTTCTCCTCCAAGTTCGCCTGTCCGGTTTCCGGCTTCACGATTGAGGAGATTGAGCCCCGCATCTTCTCCTTCAACAACCCCTATGGCGCCTGTACATCCTGCGGCGGATTGGGGACGGAAATGTTTTTCGATCCGGACCAGATTGTGCCCGACGTAACGCTTTCCATGCGCGACGGTGCAATCGCCCCCTGGTCCCGCTCCCAGACGCCGGCACCTTATTACATGCAGACGCTGGAAGCCCTCGCCAAACATTACGGCTTCACAACAACAGAGCCATGGGAAGAAATCGATGAGGAGGCCCGGAAAGCCATCCTTTTCGGCACCGGGGAGACGAAAATCCAGATCACATTCGATGACGGACTTCGGACTTACAAAACCAACAAGCCGTTCGAAGGGGTTATTCCGAATATCGAGCGGCGCTGGCGCGAGACAGACAGCAGCTGGGTCCGCGAGGATCTGGAAAAATATCAGGACAAGACGAACTGCAGTAAATGCGGCGGGCATCGGCTGAAGGAAGAAAGCCTCGCCATTCGCATTGGCGATCATCATATCGGCGAGGTTTGCGCGAAATCCATTCTCGATGCCCGTAAGTGGTTTAAGGAACTCTCTGGCACGCTGTCGAAAAAAGATAATTCCATCGCTGAGCGGGTCTTGAAGGAAATCAATGAGCGGCTCGGCTTCCTTGTCGATGTCGGCCTCGAATATCTGACGCTGTCTCGGGGTTCGGGTACTCTTTCGGGCGGGGAAAGCCAGCGTATCCGCCTCGCTTCCCAGATCGGCTCCGGCCTGACCGGCGTGCTCTACGTACTGGACGAGCCCTCCATCGGGCTACATCAACGCGATAACGCGCGGCTTCTTAAAACCCTCATCAATCTGCGTGATCAGGGTAACTCCGTGATCGTGGTCGAACATGACGAGGAAGCGATCATGACCGCCGACCATGTGGTCGATATGGGCCCGCGCGCCGGTCGCCACGGTGGTCGCCTGATCGCGCAAGGCTCACCAGACGACATCATGAAGGAACCGGAGAGCATCACCGGCAAATATCTCTCCGGCGAAATGGAAGTGCCGCTGCCCAAACAGCGCCGCCGCATCCAGTATTCGCGCCAGATCCATATCATTGGCGCACGGCATAACAACCTGAAACGGGTGAATGTCAATATTCCGCTCGGCACCTTTACCTGCGTGACCGGGGTTTCCGGCGGCGGGAAGTCATCGCTGATTATCGAAACGCTCTACAAGGCCATCGCGAAGAAGCTCAACAACAACCGCAACCACCCGGGGCCGCATGATCGGATAGAGGGGATTGAATGGCTCGACAAGATCGTCGATATTGACCAGTCTCCCATCGGCCGTACGCCGCGTTCCAACCCGGCGACCTATACCGGAGCCTTTACACCAATCCGTGAGTGGTTTGCGGGTCTCCCCGAAGCGAAAGCGCGCGGCTACAAATCAGGGCGCTTCTCCTTCAATGTGAAGGGGGGCCGCTGCGAGGCCTGTAAGGGCGATGGTGTGATCAAGATCGAGATGCATTTCCTGCCCGACGTCTATGTGCAGTGCGATGTCTGCAAGGGGGAGCGTTATAACCGCGAAACGCTGGAGATCAAGTTCAAGGATAAATCCATCTCCGACGTGCTCAACATGACCGTTGATGATGCGGCTGTCTTCTTCAAGGCAGTGCCGAACGTCCGCGAGAAATTCGAAACCCTGCAGCAGGTCGGCCTCGGCTATATCCATGTGGGACAGCAGGCAACGACCCTGTCAGGCGGTGAGGCGCAGCGCGTCAAGCTCGCGAAGGAGCTTTCCCGCCGGGCAACGGGCCGTACGCTCTATATCCTTGATGAGCCGACCACCGGCCTGCATTTTGAGGACGTGCGCAAATTGATGGAGGTGTTGCAGGCCCTTGTCGATGCCGGTAACAGCGTCCTCGTGATCGAGCATAATCTTGAGGTCATCAAGACGGCCGACTGGGTGGTCGATATGGGCCCCGATGGCGGCGATGCAGGCGGCTATCTCGTCGCGGAAGGTACGCCGGAAGAGGTTGCCAAGGTGGCGGAAAGCTACACCGGGCAGTATCTGAAGGAAATTCTGGCGAAACGCCCCGCCGTCAAGCAAGCGGAAGGCAAGGCGAAGAAGGCCAAGAAGACAAAGACGAAGGCCGCCTGACCATTATGAGCGCAGATCGAAAACCCGTTCATGTCATCGGCGGCGGTCTCGCCGGGAGCGAGGCAACATGGCAACTCGTGCAGGCCGGTGTGCCGGTTATCCTGCATGAAATGCGTCCCGTTCGCGGGACCGACGCGCATCTCACCGATGGGCTGGCGGAGCTTGTCTGCTCCAACTCCTTCCGCTCCGACGATGCGGAGAACAACGCCGTCGGCCTGCTACATCGGGAAATGCGGGATATGGGCTCCCTCATCATGGAGAGTGCCGATATCAACCGCGTGCCTGCGGGCGGCGCACTTGCCGGCGACCGGGATGGTTTCTCTGCCTATGTTCAGGAAAAAATCGAGGCGCATCCTCTGGTCACGCTGGAACGCGAGGAAGTCACCGACCTTCCGCCTGTCGACTGGGGACAGGTGATTATCGCAACCGGTCCCCTCACCTCCGGTGCGTTGGCCGAAAAGGTTCACGCCGCGACCGGGGCCGACGCGCTTGCCTTTTTCGATGCCATCGCGCCGATTGTCTATAAGGATAGCATCGATTTCGATATTGCCTGGTTCCAGTCCCGCTATGACAAGGGCGACGGATCGGACTATATCAATTGCCCGATGACGGAAACGCAGTACAGAGACTTCATTCAAGCCCTTAATGAGGGCGGCAAGACAGAGTTCAAGGAATGGGAAAAGAACACCCCCTATTTTGACGGCTGCCTGCCGATCGAGGTGATGGCGGAACGCGGGCCAGAGACTCTCCGTTTCGGGCCAATGAAGCCGGTCGGCCTGACCAATCCCAATTCCGAAGAAAAGCCTTACGCCGTTGTCCAACTCCGCCAGGATAACAAACTCGGCACACTCTATAACATGGTCGGCTTCCAGACCAAGCTCACCTATGGGGAGCAAAAACGCATCTTTCAGGCCATTCCGGGTCCGGAAAAGGCAGAATTTGCGCGCCTTGGCGGCCTGCATCGCAACACTTTCATCAACAGTCCTGAAGTGCTTGACGATCAGCTTCGCCTTAAAAACCACCCGCATATCCGCTTTGCGGGCCAGATTACCGGTGTCGAGGGCTATGTAGAGAGCACAGCCATCGGCCTCATCGCCGGTCGCCTTGCCGCTGCGGACATAATGGACGGTGCATTTTCCCTTCCGCCGATCACCACCGCCATGGGCGCAATCCTCGGCCATATTACCGGCGGGGCGGACACCAAAACCTTCCAGCCAATGAATGTCAACTTCGGGCTATTCCCGCCGCCAGAAGGCCGGATCAAGAAAAAGGAGCGCAAGCAGGCCTATACGGCCCGCGCCGCTCAAGATTTCTCCGGCTGGCTCGAAAAGGCCACGCTCTGAAGAACCGGAAACTGCGTTATCTGGTAACCATTTGTATACGATGTTTCTTTATGATCGGACCCAAGCGTATATTTTGCCTGCTCCGATGCGGACAGGATATGTGCAATGGGACCGGATTAACTGATTATAAGGTGCAGTGGGCAATTCTATGGATGAAAAGCAGGATCCAAGCGTCTTTTTCGCGTTTGACCATAAAATCTTCACTGTCGAAGGGGCATATTTCAGCCTGACACACGACACGAAGGAGCCCTGTTATTTTGTTAATCTTGGCGAAATAAAAGGCGCTATTCCGACAAAATCCCTGTGCCAGGAATTCGGCAGCGATGATGAAAGCTCAGACTCCGAACTGCTGGCCACCGTTGGACGCGCCCTTAAATATGTCCGGGAAATTCGTCCCAATGATTCCATCCCGAAAGAACTGCTTGATGGCTCCGCCTCCTGGTCCATAGACGACTCGCATAAGGAAATCGCACGCGGCCGCATCACGGCACAGGTCATATCCTGGCTCAAAGGGGACGAGGAAATTGTCGTAAACCTCAGCGAACTCGAAGCAATTGCCAATGATCCGGATACCAAGGAGAAAGTTCAGGAGGCTTTCCGCGAAATTGCCGAGAAGCTTGGTGTTCAGCGAGAGGACGTCGTTGCCAAAATCGATGAAATCATCCGCGAGCTTGCCTATATCGAAGCCTTGCGCGACCATTATTCAAAGATCAAGAAAATCAGTACTAATCTCGGCCGGATCGCCAGCATTTACCGGCGGGATCGGGCAACCTCCGAAGAAATCAACCGGATGCAGATCCTGATCGATCCGGTCATCCGCAAATTCGACAGGGAATTTATCGATATCGATGCCCAGACCTGCGAAGTCATGGTGATCCTGAAGAATTTCCAGCCGACTGTCGAAACAGTCCGCAAAACACGCGACGAGCTGCATCAGCACTTTATGGTATGGCGTGAGATGGTGGAAAAATGGGACGGGATGATTATCGAGGAAAGCTCCGAGATTGAACGGCTCTTAAGGGATACATATCAGTTTCTTGCCCGCAACTATATGCAGGCACAGAACTGGCGGCTGGGCGGCGTTTAACCCTTCCCTCCTCAGCGCCCGATGAAAAGCGCGAGAATTTTCCGCAGTCCCCCGATATTCATTTTTTCATGCGCCGGATCAAAGCCCGCCGAGCGGAGCCGCTTAAGATAAAGCGTTGTGAGAGCCGCAAGACGATAGGCCGCTTTTTCCGTGTTGGGCCGCCCTTGCATCAACCGACACGCCGCAGCCTGCTCCCGCTCGGCAAGCTCTGTCAATTCCTGAATGATCCCGAAAAAAACGTCTCGATTGTCAGAGGAAAAAAGGGTATCCGTTGTCAACCCATGGGCCGCAATCACGGCGGCGGGAATGCGCAAGACATCCTGCGCTACGTGATAGGGTACAGCGCGGATAATGCCGACGAGTGCATACGCCTTGCCGACTTGACGTGCGGCAGCCAGACCGCCTTCTTCCGTCCCACCCGTTATTCGCAGGAAAAGACTGTTCAATATGCCACCCGTCTGATCCGAATAATCCAACAGCTCTGATATGCTTTGAAACGGCAGCGGATCGAGGTCATGCGCCCGGGCATCGATGATCTTCTGAAAATCACCGATGTCAAGATCATGAGCCGGAATAATCCGGGCCAAAGCCTCCGCCACCGGGTGGGCGGGCAACGTCCCTCCGGCAATCGAATTCAGCGCATCGCGCCACCATTGCAGGCGAATGTCACCGAGCATCGGCTCGCTCACGGTTTCGCGGATCCGCGCAATTTCGGCATGAAAGGCCAGCAGGGAGAATATCCCCTCACGGGCCGCCGGCGGCGCAAACAGAGCCGTCAGCCAGCGATCATAGTCATATCGCTTCACTTCATCGGATAGATAGATATTCTGGCCTGCCTCACTCACTAACTGTCTCAACTTTTATGTAGAATCATTATAAAAAACTGGAAGCGCACATAATTTGGTATATATCTGTATGCGTAGCGATATGCGAGTTCTTTCCCCGATCAGGGGCTTGAATTTTCACGGAATTATGAACTGAAAAATTGACCACTAAAATGGCAAGAGGATAATTATGGCTTTTGAACTCCCCCCCCTTCCTTACGCAAAAGACGCTTTGGCTCCCCATATTTCGGAAAATACTCTCGATTTTCATTACGGAAAGCACCATAACGCCTATGTGACGAATTTGAATGGCCTTCTGGATGACGCCGACTCCCGCTCCCTGGAAGAGATCATGAAGGACACCGCTGGCGACGCAAGCAAAGCCGGCGTCTTTAACAATGCCGCGCAGGTTTGGAACCATACCTTCTACTGGCATTCCATGAAGCCGAACGGCGGCGGCAAGCCAACTGGCGCCATCGCCGACAAGATCAATGAAGACTTCGGTTCTTACGAGAAGTTCGCCGAAGAATTCAAGACCGCCGGCGCGACCCAATTCGGCAGCGGCTGGGCTTGGCTGGTTCTCGACGGTGGCAAGCTGAAGGTCACTAAGACCCCTAACGCAGCATGCCCGCTAACTGATGGTGCGAAACCCCTTCTGACCATGGATGTCTGGGAGCATGCCTACTATCTCGATTATCAGAATGCCCGCCCAAAATATATGGAGACATTTCTGGAAAGCCTTGTGAACTGGGATTTCGCGAACGAAAATCTCGGCTAACGGCTGCCGCATAAAATGGAAAAGGCGCTTCTTGCGGGAAGCGCCTTTTTTGTTGTCTAGAATAGATTCTGCGCCGAAACCATCGCATAAAGCATCGGGATCGACAGCATCGTATTTGTACGCGAAAATAGCATTGCCGTCCGTGCCGACGCCGCCTTGGTTTCCGCGTCCGCATCGACGATGCCGAGCGCTTTCTTCTGGTTGGGCCAGATCACGAACCAGACATTGAACCACATGATAATGCCAAGCCACATGCCAATGCCGATGGCAAGGCTCTTATCCACGGCAAATCCGTCCATCGCCCCGAGGCTCAAGGCATCCGCGATATAACCGTTCATCCAAGCCAGCAACAGGCCCGTGACAATGGTCGCCATTGCGGCCCATCGGAACCACCATAGCGCGGCCGGGGCAATCACCTTGCCGATCGCGGGTTTTTGTTCGTCTGGGATATTGGGCATATTCGGAATTTGCACGAAGTTGAAATACCACAGCAGGCCGATCCACATCACGCCACTCAATACATGCAGCCAGCGCATGATAAAGGTACTATAGGCATGACCGCCCATGTCGAAGCCACCGCCGGTAACTCCTGTGACTATCACCACCATGAGGATGGTCAGGACGATCCCGGCAATGACGGTATTTCTGAGGTTTGATAAGATATTAGACATGACTTTTCCCTCCCCTTGAGGATTATCCCCCTGGCACCATTACAAATTTTCTTCGCCGGAGGGATATGCGCGGGAATCATAAGGCCGGATGGCCTTATATGTAAAGTCCGTAATATATAAGGGCGGCTTAGACAGCGATCAGGGCGGCGGCCACCCGTCGGCGTTCAAGGAGCAGGACGTTATAGGTCCGGACCGCCGCGCCCGTGCTCATGGCGTCGACAACACTGCCTTTTTCCCTGAGAGACCTTCGAATATCATCCTCGATATAGGCCCTCCCCTCACCGCACCCGATCAGCAGAATTTCGATTTCGTCACTGCTCTCAATCAGGCTTGAGAGGCTGTCAAGACTGAACGATCCAATATCGTTAAGCGGCCAGTTCTCCGTCTTCTCGGGGAGGATCAGGACAGATCCCTCATAGCGCACACCGCTCACCCGGAAGCCCCCATCACCATAGCCATTGATGAGCTGCTGTCCTTCTTTGGGAAGGCCGGATATGTCCTGCATGACGTCTCCTGTTGCTTGAGTGCCGCGGCGCTAGCCTTTTTCTTCCGCGTCTTCATCGGCCCGCTCGGCTCCGGCGAACCCGTCCTCTTCTTCTTTCTGGTGGGTCAGGCCAATATGAAGCAGAACCGGTGCGGCCACGAAGATGGAAGAATAAGTACCGACGATCACGCCAAAGATCATGGCCGTCGCAAATCCGCGGATCACCTCGCCCCCGAAAATATAGAGGGCGACAAGCGCGAGTAACGTCGTGACCGAAGTCATGACCGTCCGTGTCAGGGTTTCATTGATGGAAAGATTGATCAGCTCCGCGACCGACAGTTTCTTGTAGCGGCGGAAATTTTCGCGAATGCGGTCATAGACCACCACAGTATCATTGATCGAATAGCCGACAATCGTCAGGATGGCCGCAACCGAGGCGAGGTTGAACTCGATCCGTGTGATGGCAAACATGCCGATGGTCAGAATGACGTCATGGACCAGCGCGACAACGGCACCGACGGAATAATGCCACTCAAAACGCAGCCAGATATAGACTAGCATTGCCAGAACAGCGACAATCACGGCTTCCGTCGCAGCGATCACAAGCTCTTCCGACACGGTCGGGCCAACGAATTCAACACGGCGGTAGGAAATTTCATCGCCATAGTCGGACGCCAGCTGCTGCTTGATCACCTCCACCGCCTCTTGCTGCGCGGAGGCATCGCCTTCCTGCCGCTGCACGCGGATCAGGATATCTGTGTCGGTGCCGAAAGTCTGCAGTGCCACTTGACCGAGCCCCAGCCCGCCGAGGGAGCCGCGCATATCGCCTAAGTCCGGGGCAGTTTCAGTCCCGACTTCAATCAGGATACCACCTTCAAAATCGATACCCTTGTTGAAACCCGCCGTCAGGAAGACACCGAGAGACCCCAAAATCAGCACCGACGAGAGAATAAAGGCAATCATCCGGTATTTCAGGAAGGGGATCTTTGTATTATCCGGTACGAGCTTGATTTTATACATGTCTCCGGTCCCCTAAATCTCGAGTGTTTTCGGGCGCTTGCGCTGCATCCAAAAGGAAATGAGCATGCGCGAGAGCATAATTGCCGTAAACATGGAACTGATAATCCCGATCAGCAAGGTCACTGCAAAGCCCTTGACCGGCCCGGAGCCCATCACAAACAGGATAACTGCGGCGATACCGGTGGTGACATTGGCGTCGATAATCGTGGTAAAGGCGCGCCCGAAGCCGGAATTGATCGCATTGAGCGGCGTCTTGCCAACACGGAGTTCCTCACGGATACGCTCGAATATCAGCACGTTGGCGTCCACCGCCATACCGATGGTGAGTACGATACCCGCAATACCGGGCAGCGTCAGCGTTGCGCCAAGAACAGACAGAACCGCCATAATCAGGAAGATATTCATGGCCAGCGCCACATTGGCGATAATCCCGAACAGGCCATAGCTGGCGATCATAAAGACCGCGACGGCGATAATGCCAATAATCCCGGCAACCTTACCCGCCGCGATGCTGTCGGCGCCCAAGTCCGGTCCGACGGAGCGTTCCTCCAGAATATCAAGGGGCGCCGGGAGCGCGCCCGCCCGGAGGAGAAGCGCAAGATCCTGCGCGCCTGCTACATTGAAACCACCGCTGATGACAGCGGAGCCACCAAGAATTGGCTCGTTAATGCGCGGCGCGCTCACTACCTTGTTATCGAGAACAATCGCGAAAGGCTTGCCGACATTCTCGGTCGTTGCCCTACCGAACTGCTTCGCCCCCAACCCGTCAAAACGGATAGAGACGACTGGTTGGCCCTGCTGGAAAGTGGCTTGCGCATCCTCCAGATTTTCGCCCGAAACCATGATCCGGCTCTTGATAATGTATGTGCGACCATCCTCCTCCAATGAAGGAAGCCGCTTGGAACCCGGAGGCACCCGGCCTGCAGCCCCCACATCTGCGGTCAAATCGACCAGATGGAAGGTAAGCTGCGCCGTCTCGCCCAGAAGCCGCTTGATCCTGTCCGGATCATCAATGCCTGGCAATTGCACCAGAATGCGATCACTCCCCTGTCGCTGGATCGCCGGCTCGTTCACGCCGGTTTCATCAACGCGGCGGCGGACAATCTCGATCGACTGGTCAACGGCAGCGCTGAGCCGCGCGGTAATCGCCGCCTCACTTGGTGTCAGGGTAATCCGTCCGTCATCGGAGGCAATCACCACATCGCGCTGCCCGTTCGGCATGATATTCGATAAATCTGAAAGCCGGTCCCGCGCCTTATCCTCATCCGCCGGATCCCGAAGGGTGAAGGACACCACTTCGCCATCATGGGCAAGATCCCGATAACCGACATTATCGCCCTGCTGACGCAGGCTGTCCCGCACCCCATCGACGAGGCTGTCCATCATCTTGGTCTTTACCGTATCGGCATCCACCTGCAACAGGAGGTGGGAGCCGCCCTGCAGATCCAGTCCGAGATTAACCTGCTTCGTCGGCAACCAGTCCGGCAGGCCGCTGAGCGCCGATTTGCTGACGAAATTAGGAAGTGTGTAGAGTATCCCGAAGGCGCAAACGATCGCCACGATGATAATCTTCCACATAGGGAAGCGGTTCATGAGGGTTGGCCGTTATTTCTTGAAAAGCTTGCTGACCGGATTGCCGCCTTCGGGCTTATCGCCTTCGGCCTTGTCATCACCATCATTCTTCGACGCCGCCGGAGCAGGTTCGCCCTTGGTCTTGACTTCGGTCAGCGTCGATTTCACCACATCAATACGGACTTCCGGCGCCACTTCGATCTGGACGACATTATCGTCGCGCACCTTGGTCACTTTACCCATGATCCCCCCGGCGGTGACAACATTGTCGCCGCGACGGACCGCCTCGATCATGGCGCGGTGTTCCTTCGCCCGTTTCTGCTGCGGACGGATGAGAAGAAAGTAAAACACGACACCGATCAATACGAGCGGCAGAAGTTGGGTTAGTCCTTGGTCCATCGTGATAGGTCCTTTGGTACAATTCGTGACGAAGGGATGACAGTGCTGCGCCCTCCCCGTGAAAATACTGAACGACTTTTATATTGTTCCTGCCGCGCAATGCAAGCCGCAATCGGAAATCTCCATCAATTGGAGGGCCGTTGAGGCTGCCGGACGAACGGGCGCTTGAACATTCCGCCGTATGGTGGCATTTATGTAGCCTGTCCCGTATATTGGGGGCTGCCCCTTCTGATTTCAATTGGTGAATATGAGTAACGATAAAATCCTCGCGCAGCTGACACGCATTGCCGACAGTCTTGACCGTCTGGCACCACCAGCCACCACCCCCGTTGATCTGGACAGCGGCGATGCCTTTGTCTGGGAAGCCGAGAGCAATCACCTACGCGTTATTCCAAAGGTCAATCATGTGGATATGTCAATCCTGCACGGTATCGACCGGGTGCGCGACATTCTCTATGACAACACCTTGCGCTTCGCCAAGGGCCTGCCTGCTAACAACGCCCTGCTCTGGGGGGCGCGCGGCATGGGGAAAAGCTCCCTCGTCAAGGCATCCCACGCGCAAGTGAATGAGGAAATGGACAACCCGCTCGCGCTGATCGAGATCCACCGGGAGGACATTCCCTCCCTCCCCATCCTGATGCAGCAGCTTCAGACAACCAAGCGGCGCTCCGTTATCTTCTGCGATGACCTGTCATTCGACAGCGATGATTCCACATATAAGTCGCTCAAGACCGTGCTTGATGGCGGGCTGGAGGGCCGGCCCGCGAATGTGATCTTCTATGCCACGTCAAACCGCCGCCATATGATGCGTCGGGACATGATCGAGAATGAGCGCTCCACTGCCATCATGCCCTCAGAAGCGGTCGAAGAAAAAGTTTCGCTTTCCGACCGGTTCGGCCTCTGGCTCGGCTTCCATAGCTGCTCGCAGGATGAATATCTCGAGATGATTCGCCGTTACCTTAAGCATTACAATATCCCGATCGGCGAGGAGGAGTTCGTGAAAGAGGCCATCGAATGGACCCGCACGCGCGGTTCTCGCTCGGGCCGTGTCGCCTGGCAGTATATTCAGGATATCGCAGGACGGACTGGCACTGTCAGCGAGTAAGCCCGCACCAAAATCAGCCTCGGACGCGAATTTTCACGGCGAAACGGAGCAGCCGCTGAAATGTTGGACATTCCATATGGCTCGGCGCTTTGCAGACCGCCGCATGGCGCAGCCCATCGCGCATGACGCTAAGCTGACGGATCGTCTTGTCCAGATCCTCCGCCTTCGCCGCAAGCTGCTCCCGGTTAATCTGCGGGCGGCCATCAGATGAGAACATCGTGGCGATTTCCGCAAGCGAAAACCCGGCATACTGCCCAAGGGCAATCAACGCCAACCGTTCCAGAACGGCCGTATCAAACAGGCGCCGAAGCCCGTGGCGACCAACAGACCGGATCAACCCTTTTTCTTCATAGTAGCGCAATGTGGATGGCGGCAGTCCCGCGGCCTTCGCCACCTCGCCAATGTCCATTGTTCCGGCTTGCGTCATTTTTCTCTTGACCTCAAGTTGACTTGAATTTGTATCCTACGAAAAACGGTACAAATGTCCAACATCGAAGGAATGAAAATGGAAGCAAGTTTCTGGCACGATCGATGGAATGCAAACGAGATCGGGTTCCACCAAAGCAAACCCAACGCCCTGCTCGAAAAATATATGGGAGTCCTTGGTTGCGCGGAAGGCAGCCGCATTTTCCTGCCGCTCTGCGGCAAGACGCTCGATATCGGCTGGCTGCTCGCTAAGGGGTATTGCGTTGCCGGGGCGGAGTTGAGCGAAACCGCCGTAAAGCAGCTGTTCGAGGAGCTGGGCGTTGTGCCCGATATATCCCCTGCGGGGGCGCGCACCCGCTACAGCGCGCCGGATATCGATATCTTCGTCGGTGATATCTTCGATCTATCAGAGGAGCTTCTCGGCGCGGTCGATGCGGTCTATGATCGGGCGGCTCTGGTGGCCCTCCCCGAAGAGATGCGCGAAGAATACGTGCGGCAGGTCGCGAAGATTACCGACAACGCGCCAAAACTTCTCCTGACGTTTGAGTACGACCAGAGCCAGCTGGCGGGGCCGCCCTTTTCCATCGATGAGGACAGCGTTCGGACACTCCATAGCGATAGCTACCGCCTCACCCTTCTTGAAAAAGTGCAGGTGAGCGGCGGGCTGAAAGGTCGGGTGAATGCCGAGGAAGCTGTCTGGTATCTTGAGAAAGAGTAACTGACGCACGGGCCCTTACCTTGGAGGTAATTGATTATCCTACGGGAGTAAGTCAGGATAGAGCAACTTTCAATCAACAAGAAGAAGTGACCCGAATGACGCAGACTGACCTCACCGCCTATCTCCAGAAGCAGATGCCCCTCTGCGCGACACTCGGTATGAAGGCCGAGAAAATAGCCGCTGATGAGGTGATCCTCACCCTCGACTGGGCCCCGACCCTCTGCACCAGCGCCGGGATCCTGCATGGCGGGGCGATTATGGCGCTCGCGGATTCGGCGGGCGGCGCGGCGGCCTTTGCCAACCTGCCCGACGGCGCGACGGGCACGTCCACTATTGAATCGAAGACCAACTTCCTCGGCGCCGTGCGGGAGGGAAGCGTTACCGCAACGGCCAAACCGCTCCATGTTGGCGGCTCGACGATCGTAATTGAGACGGAAGTCAGGAATGAGACGGGAAAGCTTGTCGGCAAGGTCACCCAGACACAGACAGTTCTGCGCCCAAGAAGCTAATCAAGCTATTGCAGCATCGCCACGGGATTGATCGCGCGGCCTTTTTTGCGGATTTCAAAATGCAGCTGGCTGCGTGTCACGCTCCCCGACGACCCGGCGTAGGCAATCACCTCGCCCTTTTTCACCGCATCGCCCTTGGCGACCGCCGCCCGTTCGGTATGGCCATAGGCAGTCACATAACCATCCGCGTGGGAGACCAGGATCAGGTTTCCGAAGGAGCGCATTTCATTGCCGACATAGGACACCACACCATTTTCCGCCGCGCGGATGGGGGTTCCCTCCTTCACGGCGATATTGACGCCGTCATTGTGAAACCCTGTTTCCTTCTTGCCGAATCCAGAAATAACCTGCCCCTTGACCGGCCAGGCAAAGGACTTGCCGCTCCGTTTGGGCGGGGCCTTGGTTGTGTACTGGCGCGTCGGCACCGGCGGCTTCTCGAGCTTTGCTGTCTGATAACTGGGCTCCGCCTTCGGCACCGGAGCCGGTGCGGCAACCGTCTTGGTCGTGAGCACGGCGGGCGTTGCCTTCGGCTGCGGGGCGGGAAGCGCGACTTTCTGCGGCTTGGAATTGATGAGGACCGTTTTAACCGGCTGCGATGAGTTGACGGCTCCCGCAGGCTTAGGCGCAGGCCAAGCATTCATATCGGTCGAAGCCACCCGCACCTCACCTCGTGTCTTCATCGGGATTTTCAACTTCGTTCCCGGCATCAGGGTATAGGGTGCATCGAGAAAGTTGAAATGCGCGACTTCCGACATTTCCACATCATACACACGGGAAATGGCATAGAGCGTTTCCCCCTGCCGAACCGAATGGACGTGGAAGGCAGGCACCTTCAATTGCTGACCGGGATAAATCCGGTAGGGATCACGCATGCCGTTCATCGCAATTACCGATTTAACCGGTACATTGCTGCGCGCCGCAAGACGTGAGAGCGTATCCCCGCCACGCACGGTCACATATTGATAGGAAAGATCCTGATAATAAGGCGAGAAATCCGCAGGCACGACGACCTTGGTGGTCACCAACTCCGGCTTCGGGGCATGTACGACCTTGGCGCTTTTATAGCGCGGCAGATAGTCGTCATAAATACAGCCTGCCAATATCGGTAACAGCAAGCTTACGCAGGCAACGCGACTGAAAAAAGATACATACCTCGCCATAATGCTCCAATATTAAGCATAAATGGCCGCGAATCACAACAAAATTAACCACATACTAGATATAGTGCTAAATTAAGTTTCGTCCGCAACTCCTTGAACCATGGGCACGAATCGAACGGGCAACATGACCTCCTCCGTGACATTGCCCTCCGTATCCTTACTTAACCGCAGGATATGCTGATTGGCGGAATCTCGCCCCACGGGGAGCACCATGACCCCGTCCGGCCCGAGTTGGTCAAGCAGGGCTTCAGGCACTTCTTCCGCCGCGGCCGTCACGATAATCCGGTCGAACGGCGCCTGTTCCGGCCAGCCTTTATAACCATCGCCGAGACGCGTCGTGATATTGGTGATGTTCAGTTCCTCGAACACGGCCTCCGCCTGTTCCAGCAGATTACGGTAGCGCTCGATCGAATAGACACGGCGGCAAAGACGGGCAAGAATGGCCGTCTGATAGCCTGACCCGGTTCCGATTTCCAGCACCTTGCGCCGCTTGTCCAGATTTAGCATCTGGGTCATATAGGCGACCACATAGGGTTGGCTGATGGTCTGACCGCTGGCGATGGGCAGGGCGATATTCTCATAGGCCCGGTCGCGGAAAGTCTTCGGCACGAACGCATCGCGCGGCACCCGTTCGATCGCCGAGAGGACCTCCGTATTATTGATCCCCTGCCGGCGAAGCTCCATTATCAGGCGGATTTTCTGGGCGGGATTGTCGTTCACGCAAATGCCTTCTTTATCTTGTCTGCCAGCGCCACTTTCGTCAGGTTGAGCTTAAGCGACGTCACCTCGCCCCCGCCGGATGCAACCGACACTAAATCAGAACCCTTAGGCGGCTCACCGAATGACGGGCGATAGCCCAGCCAGAAATATTCCCGCCCGCGAGCGTCCACCCGGTCATCGATGGATAGGTTGGAAAGGTCGCGCTTACCCTGCTTCGTCACATCAATGCCTTTTACCTGCACTTTCGGCTTCGCCGGGAAGTTCAGATTGATCAGGACATCCGGCCCCCATTCGAAGTCAAGCAGTTTGCGAATGATTTCGGGCGCCAGCGCCTCCGCTGTGTCCCAATGGAATGTCGCGCCGTCCGGAGCGACACACTGGCTGAGCGCGATTGAACGCACACCGAGCAGGCACCCCTCACTCGCCGCGGCAACGGTGCCCGAATAAAGCACATCTTCGCCTAGGTTGCCGCCGCGATTGACGCCGGAAAGCACCAGATCGGGCCGCTTGTCCTTGAACAGATAGTTCATCGCCATCATGACGCAGTCCGTCGGCGTCCCCTCTACCGAATATTCCTTCTCCCCATACTTATTGATACGGATCGGGTCATGCAGGGTGAGTGAGCGCGAAGCGCCGCTCTGCTCCTTTTCCGGGGCGACCACATAAATGTCATCGGAAAGTTCCGCCGCGATGCGCCGCAGCGTTTCCATCCCGGGCGCATTAAACCCGTCATCATTACTGAGTAGAATTCGCAAATTTTCTATTCCTTATTCTTCTTGTTTTAAGCCCGGATCTCCGTCACCCCGCCCATATAGGGCACGAGTGCATCCGGTATCTTGATTGATCCATCCGCCTGCTGGTAATTCTCCATCACCGCGATCAGCGTCCGCCCGACGGCGAGGCCGGAACCGTTCAGGGTATGCACGAACTGTGTTCCCTTCTCCCCTGCAGGGCGGAAGCGCGCCTTCATCCGGCGGGCTTGAAAATCGCCGCAGGTTGAGCAACTTGAAATCTCGCGATAGCTATCTTGCCCCGGTAACCAGACTTCGATGTCGTAGGTTTTGCGCGCACCGAAGCCGGTATCGCCACTACAAAGCACGACAACGCGATACGGCAGGCCAAGACGTTTAAGAATATCCTCCGCACAAGCCGTCATCCGCTCATGCTCATCATCGGACTGATCCGGCGTGGTGATGGAGACCATCTCGACTTTCGCGAACTGATGCTGGCGCAACATACCGGCCGTGTCCTTACCCGCAGAACCCGCCTCGGACCGAAAACAAAGCGTATGGGCGGTAAAACGCTTGGGCAATTCGTCCTCGCCGAGGATGCTCTCCCGCACGAGGTTTGTCAGCGGCACTTCCGACGTCGGGATCATATATTGATCATCCCCCGTCTTGAAGGCGTCTTCTGCAAACTTCGGGAGTTGCCCGGTGCCATACATGGCGCTCGCACGCACCATCACTGGTGGGGAGACCTCAAGATAGCCTTTTTCCATCGTATGCACATCGACCATAAAGGCAGCAAGCGCGCGTTCCAGCCTTGCAATCTGGCCGCTGGTGACGACGAAGCGAGAGCCGGAAATTTTCGCCGCCGTTTCGAAATCCATCATGCCGAGGGCATCGCCAAGCTCGTAATGCTCCTTCGGCGTGAAGTCAAAAGCCGGAACATCACCGACGCGGCGCAGCTCGACATTATCGTCTTCACTCGCGCCGTCCGGCACGTCATCCTTCATGATATTGGGAAGCACCTCTAAGGCAGCATCCAGTGCCGCCTGAAGCTCGCGTTCGCGCGTCTCCAGCTCCTGCGCGGCGCCTATGAGGTCGGCCACTTCGCGGATTAGCGCATCCGCATCGCCGCCGGACGCCTTCGCCTTGCCAATTTCCTTCGCAGCCGTGTTCCGCCGGGCCTGCACATCTTGCATTTCCGTCTGGATTTTCCGCTTGTCCGCGTCCAGCTTGAGCAACCCGCCGGACTGCGGTGGCAGGCCGCGTCGCTTCATTGCCGCGTCAAAAGCTTCGGGGTTTTCCCTGATCCATTTTAAATCGAGCATAGAACGTCATTTCGGTTTCTGAAGGATGGATGTCTTGTGTATAAGGGCGCGACCGTCCGACGTCCAGAGGGCTTTGCGCCGTCCGTCAAATTTATCTCAAAAAATGTGGTGGGGAGCCCACAGATGGTCCAAAAAAATCAGTCCTCGTCTTCCAGCGCCTCGCGCGCCTCGCGCTTTTTCTCGACCATGCGTACGCTGACGATCGAAATCCCGTAAAGCACAATGATCGGGATAGCGAGAGTGATCTGGCTCAACGGATCCGGTGGTGTCAGGATCGCCGCTGCGATAAAGGCGAAGACAACCGAATATTTGAATTTTGCCTTCAGCCCGGCGGAGGAAACAATGCCGACTCGTCCCAAGAGCGTCAGCAGGACTGGAAGCTGAAAGCAAAGACCGAAAGCGAAGATCAGCTTCATGGACAGGCTGAGATACTCGCTGACCCGCGTTTCCGACTGGATCGGCAGGGCCATCGGTTCGGCCGGGGTCGGCAGATAGTTCACCATTTTCGGAAATTCAGCGATTAGTGCGGTAAAGGCTCTCGAATAAAGGCTCGCTTCCCCACTGCTTTCAAAGCTGAGCAGGAATTTCCACGCAAGCGGCATAACAATTTCATAGGCCAGCGCACCGCCGAGGAAAAACAGGATTGGCGTCACCACGAGAAAGGGCAGAAACGCGCTCTTCTCATTCTTGTAGAGGCCGGGCGCTACAAAGATCCAGATCTGTGTCGCGATGATCGGGAAAGAAATAAACATCGCCGTGAAAAAGGCGATCTTGATATAAGTGAAGAAGGCCTCATGCAGGCCGGTGAAAATCATTCGGCGGCCTTCGATATCATCGCCCATCGCTTCCACTAGCGGCCGGACGAGAAAGGCAAACAGATCTTCCGCCACGACGTAGCAAAGGATAAATGCGACGAGAAGCGCAATGACCGAGTAAACCAGCCGATTGCGGAACTCGATCAGATGCTCCATCAAGGGAGCCTTGCTCTCGTCAATCTCCGTTTCGTTCACGACGCTTTGGTTTCCGATTTAGGCTCTGGAGCGGCGTCCGCTGTCTTTACGGGCGCAGGCTCGGCGGTTTTGGGTGGTGTGGGTTTCTCTACTGCCGGGGCGTCGGCCTTGGCCGGGTTTTGCTCCCCCGCCCCACTTTTCACAGGCGGCGAGGAATAGTTATTGGCACTGTCACGCGGATCGCGGATCTGCGGTTTGATATCGTTGAACATGTTCTCTTTGGAACCGGTGGGATCGACCGCATCTTCAATCTGCTTCTTGATATTGAAATCCGTCCCCTTCTGAATATCCTTCTTGATATCATCAAGTTCCGTTTCCCGGGCGAGATCATCGATACCGGACTGAAAGTCCCGCGCCATGGACCGGGCTTTGCGGACATACTTCCCGATTGTCGAGATTGCCTTTGGCAGGTCTTTTGGCCCGATGACCAGTACAGCGATCACCAGCACAAACGCCATTTCCGTCCAGCCAATATCAAACATGGCTATTCACTTCGTCCAGGTTGAAGGGTTTCACGAATGAGGCCGCGTAAGGCTTAGCCTTGCGCTGCCTTGTCCTTGCTCTCGGCCTTGTCATTATTGCTGGCGGATTCAAGCACTTCCGTCTTGCCGTCCTCGGCCTTTTCCGGCTTATCCTCTTCGTTCATCCCACTTTTGAAGTTCTTGATGCCCTTTGCCAGATCACCGGCAACGCGGGGCAGCTTGCCCGCGCCAAAAATGATGAGCACGATGACAAGAATTAGAATAATTTGCCACGGACCAATACTCATGTTTTATGCTCCTGTTCTCATCTCGAGAATATCTTAAATCTATATGACAACCGCAAATATCGAAAAGTTTCCGGTCCCGGACTTTTTCAAGGAACTCTGCGGTTCTTCCTTCGCTTTATATAAAGGTCTATAGGCGTTTATACGACATTTAATTTGCGTTTGATATGGGTTTATCGACGTATATGCCATTTCCGGGCTCCGGAAAAACGAAAACACCGCTTAAATTTAGCGAGAGAGAGCAGCTTTCACCGACTTTCGGCTGATACATCGAAGCAACGCGCGCCGTCACCCTCACTCCACTCTCAAACAGGATATCAATCAGGCTGTAAGCGCCGAGATTACGCGATAACACCACATCGCCGGTCGGCGCCTCCGGATTGACCACCGGCAGGAACCGGATCGCCTCTGGCCGAACCAGAATGTTGGCGACACTCTCGCCGTTCAACGCCGCGGTGACGGGTATCTGCCCAAGGTCGGTTTCGAAAAATTCACCGTTTTGCTGCGCCGGCACCCGGTTCACATCGCCGAGGAAGGACGCCACTATTGCATCGACCGGGCGATTATAAAGCTCCCCGCCAGGTCCATGCTGCACGATCTTCCCCTCACGCATCAGCACAATCTCGTCAGCCATGCGCATGGCCTCCTCCGGATCGTGAGTGACCATCAGAACGGTCGTCCCCATTTCCTTCAGGAGTGCCAGCGTCTCATCCCTCACCCGGTTGCGCAAGACCGCATCAAGGCCCGAGAAGGGCTCGTCCATCAAGATAACACGCGGTGACGGGGCGAGCGCGCGGGCAAGCGCCACGCGCTGCTGCTCCCCGCCGGAAAGCATATGCGGGTATTTCTGCGCGGAAGATGCCATGCCGACGGTCTCCAGCATCGCCCGCGCCCGCGCGCGCCGTTCTTCCCCGCCAAGATGCAAGAGGCCAAAGGCGACATTATCTGCGACCGTCAAATGCGGAAACAGGGCATAATCCTGAAACATCAAACCGACACGGCGATCTTCCGGCCCGACGAAGATGCGGTTATCGGCCATCACTTCGCCTTCAATGCTGATTTCACCGCTCATCGGGCTTTCCAGCCCCGCCGCCAGGCGCAATGTCGTTGATTTACCGCAACCTGATGGACCGCGCAGGCAAACCAGCTTGCCCGCACCAACCTCCAGATACTCGATATCAACGGAATTAACCCCGTCATACTGGTGACGGACATTCCTGAAGACCAGATTGCTCATCAAAAATCGTTTCTCGCGCGTTAATTCTGCCCAGGCCGGGATTTGGCGATTGCCCGGCTGAGAATAATAACCGGTAGGATACCGACGATAACTATAGCAAGTGACGGGCCGGCCGCATCCGCGAGCCGCTCATCGCTCGCCATTTCATAGGCGCGGATCGCCAGTGTGTCAAAGCCAAATGGTCGCAAAACGAGGGTTGCGGGCAGTT
This sequence comes from uncultured Alphaproteobacteria bacterium, assembly GCA_937910835.1. Lineage (GTDB taxonomy): Bacteria > Pseudomonadota > Alphaproteobacteria > Sneathiellales > Sneathiellaceae > Sneathiella. Next base: position 25,566 of record CALEMG010000197.1, read on the forward strand.
CCTTCATCACATCAACAAAGACAAGCAGAACCGCCGTCATCAGGCTGCCGGATATAATCGGGATATGAACCCGGACCAACTTCTTCAGCCCTGTAACGCCAAGTGTCCGCGCGGCACGGTCCATATTCGGCGTCACCGTGTCCACCCCGGCCTCCACCGTGTTGAGAGAAACCGCCAGAAACCGGACGATATAGGCAAAAAGCAAGGCAACCATGGTGCCGCTCAAAATCAGGCCGGTCGAGATACCAAGCGTTGCGCGCATCCAATGATCGACCGTGTTATCAATAAAACCGAAAGGCAGCATGATCCCGACGGCGAGCACCGGTCCCGGCACCGCATAGCCCATGGAGGCAACGCGCAAGGCCCCCTGCTCAAGACGGGAGGGAGCGCGGCTGTCCCGCCTCAGGCCGTAGATCAGGAACAGCGCGAGCAGCAGCGAAAGCCCCGCCGCGATCAGCGCGCCCGTCACACTGTTCAACACAAGACGCGGGAAATGGGCGTTAAAGGCGCTGCTCGAATGCGATATACTGTCTTTCAGCAGCCATCCGGTCGGCAGCAGAAAGCCGAAAATAATCGGGAGCGCGCAGGCCAGCATGGCAAGACCCTGTCGGCCTTTGTTGAGGGAATAGCGGGTAATAGCCTGATAGCGCCCCGTTGTATGATGGAATTTCCGTTTTCCCCGGTTAAACCGTTCGATCAGGATCAGGGTGAAGACGAAGAGCATCAGGATCGCCGCAAGCTGCGCCGCCGCAGCGGGCTCCCCCAGACCGAACCATGTCCGGTAGATGCCGGTGGTGAAGGTATCTACCGCAAAATACTCGACTGTGCCGAAATCGCTCAATGTCTCCATCAGGGCGAGCGCAAGGCCCGTTACAATGGCCGGACGGGCGAGCGGGAGCGCGATCGAGAAGAAGCCGCGCCACGGCCCACGTCCTAATGTCCGCCCCACTTCCAGCGCACAGATCGACTGCTCCAGAAAAGCGGCACGGCTCACCAGATAAACATAGGGGTACAGCACGAGGCCAAGCATCACAATCGCGCCACCAAGGCTGCGGATCGCCGGGAACCAGTAATCAGCCCGGCTCCAGCCAAATGTCTCCCGCAGTGTCGTCTGGATCGGCCCTGCGAAATCGAACATGCCGGTATAGGTATAGGCAATGATATAGGCGGGCATGGCAAGCGGCAGGAACAGCGCCCAGGAAAATATCTTTCGCCCCGGAAATTCACACATGGTGACCAGCCATGCCGTCCCCACCCCGATGATAAGGACCATTGCGGCAACTCCGAGCGCCAGCGCGAGCGTGTTATAGAGATAAGTCGGAAGAACCGTGCTGGCGAGATGGGCCCAGATATCCTGCGCCGGCACAAAGACATAGCCGAGGACGACTAGCACCGGGATCGACAGAACGAGCGCAATCAGCAGCACAAAAGCAGTGGCACCGGACGCACCCTTGCGCCGCCGCCCCTGCCGCGCGAGCGGTTGCTGATTTTCAAACTCCAGTACTGCCAATGATGTCCCTCATTCCAATTTACGCAAAGGAGCCTATCTAAGCCACTCGGCGCAATCGGTAAATAATAATCATTTGCAAGGGATAAGAAAAGGCGGATGTGAGCGGCAAATCGCCGCGTTTTTCCGCACAGGGCCCAAAAACGGTTCTGATCACCGAATGTTCAGCAGAATCTCGCCAAGTTCATCCGGCATTGACGCAAAGGGAGAATGGCTGCAGTGCAGAGTATGGACAGTTGTTTTCGAGCCCAGAGCCTCATCAACGGCTTTGATCATAAACCGCTGACGTCTAATGGGAATCGTATTATCCTCGGTGCATTCAATATAATGCCTTGGAACGGTCCCGAAGTTCCCGGCAGTGATTGGCGAC
>CALEMG010000198.1 GCA_937910835.1 uncultured Alphaproteobacteria bacterium
CATTTCGCGGCGGTTTCAACGGCGCTTGAGAAAACCACTGACTTCGGAATTCCGTCCGATCGAGTCTTCGGGTTTGAAGATTGGGTTGGAGGGCGCTATTCGGTTTGGGGCCCTATCGGGCTACCCCTGATGATCGCGATCGGTCCAGAACGATTTGTCGAGTTCCTTGAAGGCGGTCATGAGATGGACCGGCATTTCCTGACGGCGCCACTAAAAGAGAATATGCCCGTCATGCTGGGGCTGATCGGTATCTGGCATAACAATATCTGCGGATATGAAAGTCGAGTCGTGCTCCCATATGATCAACGGCTGGCCCGCCTGCCAGCCTAGCTGCAGCAACTCGATATGGAGAGCAATGGCAAGACCATTGCGCGTGATGGAAAGGTCGTCGGCGGACACACCGGCCCCATAGTTTGGGGAGAGCCCGGCACGAACGGGCAACATGCCTTTTATCAGCTCCTTCATCAGGGCAGCCGAATAATCCCATGCGAATTTCTGGTGGCAGCGCAATCTCACGAAGAGAATTTACAGCAACATCACCAGCTTTTACTGGCCAACTGCCTAGCCCAATCGGAAGCGTTGATGCGCGGACGCCGCCTTGAAGAGGTTGCGGAAAAACTCATCGTCAAAGGCTCGTCGAATAAAGAGTTAGACTTAACGGCCCATAAGGCTTTTCCAGGAAATCGTCCTTCCATCACCTTGATCTACCGGAAGCTAACGCCCCGTACTTTAGGCCAAATAATTGCTCTATATGAGCATCGCGTTTTTGTTGAGGGGGCTATTTGGGGCATCAACAGCTTTGATCAATGGGGCGTTGAACTTGGCAAGGAACTCGCCGCCACATTACTGCCGCTGATCGGTAGTGATACTGGTTTTGAGGAGAAAGACGGCTCCACACAGGGCCTGCTTAATACTATCGCCTGGCTGCGCCAAGAATAACTACTAATCCATTAGTTGGCATGAAGCCATATGACCATCGCCTCGGTCTTTCAATTCCGGTGCGACGCTATGGCATTTCTCGATCGCAACCGGGCAACGGCCCGCAAAACGGCATCCCGTTGGAAGATTGATTGGGCTTGGCGGATCTCCCGTCAGCGGCACCCGCTTTTCACTGCCATCGCGCGGACGCGCCTTTGGCACGGCGGCGAGAAGCGCCTTTGTATAAGGATGCTGCGGATTAGAAAAGAGCGAGATACGATCCGCCTGTTCAACAATCTGGCCCAAATACATCACTGCAACATGATCACAAAGATGCTGCACCACCCCGAGATCATGACTGATAAAAAGATAAGTCAGGCCCAGATCTTCCTGCAGCTTGCGCATCAAGTTCAGGATCTGCGCTTGCACCGCCACGTCAAGGGCAGACACCGGCTCATCGCAGACAATCAGCTCCGGCTTCGTGGCAAGTGCCCGGGCAAGGCCAACTCGCTGCCGCTGTCCACCTGAAAACTGATGAGGAAAAAGCCGGACCAGTTCTGGGCGCAGCCCAACCTGAACAAAGAGATCATGAACCATCTGATCCCGATTCTCTTCCGCGCCAATATCCATAAGATCGAGCGGTTCACGGACAATGTCGCCAACCCGCCTTCGCGGATCAAGCGACGAGTAAGGATCCTGAAACACCATCTGAACCTTTCGTCGTGCCTCCCGAAGATCGTCTTTTTCAAGCGAGCTAATTTCAACATCGTCGATCCTGATTGTGCCGTCGGTAACTGGCACTAGCCGCAGTACAGCAAGCGCCGTCGTGGTTTTACCGGAGCCACTTTCCCCCACGATCCCGAGGGTTTGGCCCTTCGGAACGGAAAAACTAACACCATCAACAGCATGAACAATCTGCGCCTTGCGAAAGAGCTTCTTGCCACCGAAATGAACCTTCAAGTCCTGAACTTCCAAAAGTGGGTTCTCACTCATACCGCCCCCACATATTTTACATAGTAGCAGGCGGCAGAATGACTTTCATCAGTGGCGTCGATATGCGGGCGTTCCTCCTCGCAGATTGGCGTTTTATAGGGACAGCGCGGTGCAAAAGCACATCCCTTGCCCAACTCCGTCAGAGAGGGAACTACTCCCTCAATCTCACTCAAATATGGCCGGTCTTCCGTCGGGCTCTCTTCTAGGTGAGGGACGCAGGCAATCAGTCCCCGGGTATAGGGATGCTGGGGGTATGCGAGAATATCCTCTGTCTAGCCGGTTTCGATGATATGCCCGGCATACATAACCGCGCCCCGGTCGGCAAGTACAGCTATCGCACCCATATCATGTGTAATCATGATGATGGCGGTCCCCGTTTCGC
>CALEMG010000199.1 GCA_937910835.1 uncultured Alphaproteobacteria bacterium
TAGATAGTCTATCACACTCAGTTAACCCTTCATAAAGCCACCTCATGCTCGGTGCCCCTATATGAGCCTCGGGGAACAGGGTCGCCTGCCTGATAAAATACTCGTACATAGGTCGATCATTCGTGATTGAGTTGCTCTCAAATGATCTATAGAGAGCGTAACTGTTTCCTTTTTGAGATTTAGTATACATCTCACCTAGGCCGGCCATGACTGCAAGACGTGACAACGGCTTAGCTAAGGACTCCAGAAAAGAAGGAACCGCAATACTCCACATTGGGGCGGTGAACGCACTTGCAACGACTGGAATACCATCAATCAATGATCGCAAACCGATGTTGCCGCCCATCGAATGTCCAAATAAAAACCACGGTTTGGGGAGATTCAGTGATCTCGCCGCTTCTATCATTGCGACAACATCTTTCTGATAGTCCGAAAAGTGAAGAACATGGCCGAGATGAGCGTCCGAAGCCACTCTGTCAGACAGTCCCTGACCTCGCCAATCTATTGAAAATATGGCAAATCCTTGTTCCAGAAAACTAGGAAGGGTTCTTCCGTATTTCTCGATAAACTCAGCGCGTCCAGTAAAAAACAGAATCGTTCCGTTAACCGCTCGTTCGTCACACCACATACCGACCCGAAGGCGAACCTTGTCTTCAGTATTGATCCAATAGGCAGCCCCAACGTCGTCGGACTCAGCCACTTCATTGTTTAGCGGGGCTATTTCCATGATGTGTCTCATCCAAGACGAAGTTTCTACCGCGATGGGTCAACACGCAATAAGCCGTCACGACTATCGAAAGCAACAGCAATAGTGAAAAACCCCTCACTTGGCCAACGCTCAAAAAGTTAACTAGTAAGAGAACCACAACAGTCAGCCACTTGCCCCATGGGGCATATTTCTCGGCGTAACGTTCAGAAAAGTCGCCTCCATCATCCAGAAGTGCTTTGGCGCTAAAATAGATATACAAAAAAACACCGGCGATTACCGAGGTGAATATGATGGTTGAAAACTGACTCAATGAATAACCCACAATGATATTTTCCTGCTGTTCAGAATTCTCAAATACCTGAATAAAGTCAGTGTAAAGCCACGTTAGGATATCCTTGCTGCTAACAGAAAGGTACATCGCATAGAGTTTTATGCTTGTGCTAATCCACAGGGCAAGAATCGTTCCTAAGAATATGTTTTCGACCAGCCTGAAGCCAACAAATCGCAATTTTGCAGCGTCATCTGCACTGATCATGTTGCTGTTCCGTCTGCAAAGGTCAGAAAAATCCGACCAAACGGCGTACAGAAACACAAAACCGGCATTTAGAAAGAAGAACACGAGCGCGGCAAAGAAAATGTAAATTCCTGATAAGGACAATGCGGCTCCCACAGACATAATATCCGGCCGCGCTAAAATGATTATGGGCCAGCTTACCGCTATATTCCCTAGTTCATTGCGCAAAATTGGTATCAGGTAGCCACCCACCCATTGTAGAAGGAAAACAAAGAATACGCTGATAGCTATGGCGAGCCAAAGAAGTATCGACAGCGAACTAACCTTATCTAACCAACCCTCTTGAGGGCTTCGTCGCCCGTCGTTCAAGAACATCATGCGGGTATCAGTCTTCCAGAAGTTAATTGTTCGTGACACCGTCATTAAGAAAAAGGGTAGCAGAACGAGATCATGGATGATCCAGCTCGGACTCCAAAGGTATCCGACCTGCTTATTTGTCCCATCCGGGGTCGTGTAAGTTACACTTAGAACACCTAATA
>CALEMG010000200.1 GCA_937910835.1 uncultured Alphaproteobacteria bacterium
GCGACGATATCATCTGCATCCCCTAGCACCACTAAGCCGGAAGACGGACAGGGGGCAAGGAAGGAGAAGTCATACATATTGGCGGGCGGCGCAACGGAGATAAATCCGGCGACTTCCGGACGCCGCATCAGCAACTGCATGGAAATCCAGGCGCCGAAGGAAAAGCCGCCGATCCAGACGGCCGGTGCGTTCGGGTTATGGGTCTGCATCCAGTCGAGCGCGGCGGCAGCATCGGAAAGTTCCCCCACACCATGATCATAGTCGCCCTGGCTGCGGCCAACGCCTCGGAAATTAAAGCGGAGAACTGAGAAGCCGCGCTTTTTGAAGGTGGTAAAGAGGTTGTAGACGACCTTGTTATTCATCGCGCCGCCATATTGCGGATGCGGGTGGAGGATCAGGGCGAGTGGAGCGTTCGGATCATCGGAATGGTGATAGCGCCCTTCCAGGCGTCCTTCGGGTCCATTAAAAATAACGTCGGGCATTTCTTTTCTAATTCCTACAACAGCTTCTATATCGAGCCGGAAACACTCCGGATATGACCCATTTTTCAGTCTGCCCCAGCGAACGACATGTCAAAGGAATACGAATGGTATCCTTGACGGTCCTCCCGATATGCATATATCTGTTAGTTATGGGCGCTTTAAACCTCAGGTGAATTCCGCTACAAGAGCGGCACAATACAGAAGGTAAGGGCAAATGTTCAAGCATATTAGCGAAGAAATTAGTTGCGTGATGGAGCGCGACCCCGCCGCACGGAGCCGATTGGAGGTTGCGCTGCTGTATCAGGGCTTCCACGCCATCGTCCTGCATCGCCTCGCCCATTGGCTGTGGGAACGTAAATGGCGCCTGCTTGCGCGGCTGTTTTCGCAGTTCAGCCGTTTTATTACCGGCATTGAAATTCATCCCGGCGCGAAGATCGGCCGCAAGTTTTTTATCGACCATGGCATGGGCGTCGTGGTCGGGGAAACGTCGGAAATCGGCGATAATGTGACCCTTTATCATGATGTGACCCTGGGCGGAGTCGCACCGTCGATCGATTCTGATGCACAGCGCGGCGTGAAGCGCCATCCGACATTAGAGGACGATGTGATCATCGCCTCCGGTGCGCAGATCATCGGCCCGATCACTATCGGGAAATGCTCCCGCGTTGGTGCGAACTCGGTCGTTCTCAAAGACGTGCCGGAAGGGACCACCGTCGTCGGTGTGCCGGCCCGCGCCGTTAATTCCAGCAAGAAAAACCAGCTGGACCAGAGATTCTCCGCCTATGGCGTCGGGAATCACGATCTGCCCGACCCCGTGTTTAAGGTAATGGACGGCCTGCTCGACAAGGTACAGTCGCTATCCATGCGTGTGGAAGAGCTGGAGAATGAACGCCGCGCCGAGGCTGATGCGCCGATCGCGCTGAAACCGAAAAAGAAACCGACCGCCCGCGCCTCCAGCAAGGCGAAAACGGATATTTGATCTTAACAAATGACCGCCCCCGGCGGGCCTGATTGTGCTTATGGCGAAAACCGTTTATCTCGATTTTAATGCGACTGCACCGATCCGACCCGAGGTGGTGACTGCCATGGTCACCATGATGGAACGCGGCGGCAACCCGTCCTCCGTCCATCAGGCGGGACGGACGGCGCGCAATAGGGTGGAGGAGGCGCGTGCCTCCCTCGCTCATCTTGTGGGGTGCAAAGCGCAGGAAATCATCTTTACTTCCGGTGGGACGGAGGCAAATAACTTCGCTCTGTCGTCTTTTCGGGACCGTCCGCTTTTTATCTCTGCCGGGGAACATGATTCGGTGCTTGCCGCGGCGGGGCAGGCATTCCGGCTTCCGATAAAAAGTGACGGCCTGCTCGATCTCGCGGCGCTTGAGACGCAGCTGGGCAAGGCAGGAGAGGGCGCGCTTGTCTCCGTCATGTATGCCAATAACGAGACCGGGGTGATCCAGCCGATTGCCGAGATTGCCACGTGCGTTCATGACAAGGGCGGCCTCCTTCATTGCGATGCCATTCAGGCGGCCGGGAAGATCCCTCTCAATTTTTCAGAGCTGGGCGTGGATATGATGTCGGTCTCTGCCCATAAATTCGGCGGGCCGCAGGGGATCGGTGCGCTGGTTGTCCGGGACGGGCTGGCCGTGCCGCCACTCCTCAAAGGGGGCGGGCAGGAGTTGGGCCGTCGCGCAGGCACGGAGAATGTTGCAGGGATCGTCGGCATGGGTGTTGACGCACTCTAGGCGAAACACGGCCTTGAGGGGAATGAAGCGGTTGAAGCTTTACGCGATTCCCAGGAGGCGCGGCTGCTTGAAATCTCACCTGAGAGCCATATCTATGGCCGTAATGCGCCGAGATTGCCGAACACGACGACCATCTCCATGCCGGGTGTCGCGTCGGAGTTGCAGGTTATGTCCCTCGATCTTGATGGCATAGCGGTGAGCGCGGGTTCGGCCTGCTCATCGGGTAAGGTGAAGGCTAGCCATGTCCTCAAAGCCATGGGCGCCAGCGACGAAGAGGCGGGATCCGCTAATAGCATCAGCCTCGGAAGGTCCACAACGCCCG
>CALEMG010000201.1 GCA_937910835.1 uncultured Alphaproteobacteria bacterium
CTGATTAGGTGCCGGTAAGGCGGAACGTGCGCTCGATGATGGCGTCATGGATAACACATAGGGTACGATCACATCATCAAGGCGGGTAAGTTCCGCCGCGAGACCCTTTTCTCCCGCGCCACCCACCGCCGCGTCCGGCGCACTCATCGGCAGCAATTGCGGGTCAAGAACAACAATCTGCGCCCCGCCTGCGGTAATGGCATTAATTCCTTTAGACAAATCCATAGGCGCGACAGGCACGCCCTTTGCGCCTTCGGGCATTTTCTCAATCAGTACGAGATCAATCGCCGGGTCCACGGCGATCGGGCCGCGCAGAACAAACCGCCAGTCCAGCAACTTCCCCTCTATCAGCTGTATGAACGGCTTGTCGCGCAAATTCACGAAAGCCACAATCAGCGCGGCACAAATCCCCAGAACGATCATCGCCTGGCTCATTCGGGTTATAGGGGAAGGAAGGCTTTTCGTCATTCTCTCGAAGAATTGTCCGGGTAATAGAAGGCCTTAGCCTATCAGTATCGGATAAATTTACTACTGATTTTTTGATCTCTAAACGAGAGAGCGCCATGACGCCTCCACGAAGCAGGCCTTTACCTCCTTCCATAAATTTGGAATACTCTCCTAGCCGGTGAAAAACAATCAACAACGACCGGCCTGTCCCGCGAGGGAGGGGGAGGAATAATGTCATCCAATAATTACGTCCGGCTCCGGCAGATTTGCCTGGCCGCCGCAGATATCACCGAAACAGAACGCGTTTTCAGCCATATTCTCGGTCTTGATGTCTGCCACAGATCCGAGCTTGCGAATTTCGGGCTGGAAAACATCATGTATGCGATCAATGGCTGTTTCCTGGAAATTGTCGCCCCGACAAAGGAAAACACCGCTGTTGACCGGTTTCTAAGCCGAAACAAGGGCCGCGGCGGCTATATGGCGATTTTTGATTGCGCGGATATAGACCGGCACAAGTCTCTTGCAGCCGAAGCCGGAGTTGACCCGATTTTTGAGCGGCGCAACGAAAAAGCCGACCTTCTGCAGCTCAACCCCAAGCAAACCGGTGCTACCATGATGGAGTTTGACCACCATTATGGTGACGATACGATGCTCGGCCATTATGAATGGGCGGGGGAAGACTGGCACGGATATGTCAGCACAGAGGTGACGGGCGACATACTCGGCATAGAAATCTCCAGCCCGGGTCCGGAAGCGCGCGCCAAGCTTTGGAGCCATATCTGCGACCGGCCGGTGACAATGCAAGGCGGTACGCGCGAGATCGATCTTGATTATGGCTATATTCGATTCACCGATACGTCAGAGCAAGGGCGGGAGCTTTTCACCGCAATTGATCTTACAGCAAATAATCCGGAAGAAATGAAAGCGCGGGCGAAGGCTGTGGGCTGCACGGTCACAGATGCAGGGTTCAACTTTTGCGGCGTGGAATTCCGCCTCACACCGGCTGCCTAACAAGAACTAATAACAAAAATGGCGCCATGACGCCAATAATCGCCCTAGGAGGGGAGAAAATGACGATTTTAGATCTCGACAACTTTGAAACCGACTTCTGGAAGGACGTGGATAAACGCGCGACCTGGGATGAAATCATTCCCGGCGAACTGCGCGACACCACTCCTGTGACACTGACCAAGGAGGTCATTGCGCGCTACGCCAAGGGCGTCGGAGAGGATAATCCCCTCTATTTCGACGAGGAATATGCGAAAACGACGATCTATGGCGGGATTATTGCGCCTCCCTCCATCCATATCCTGCTGATGTTCGCCTGCACCACG
>CALEMG010000202.1 GCA_937910835.1 uncultured Alphaproteobacteria bacterium
GAGGCGCTTGCCGCCGCCGTTCCAGTGGAGTTGGCAGAATGGATCAACACCCGCACCGGCTGGGCGTCGCTCGGCTTTATCGACAGCCCAATCCTCGGGAGCGATGGCAACAAAGAATTCCTGATCGGGGGCCGCTATGGCGGTTGAGCTTGTGATCGACCATATCGGCGCAAGCGGCGACGGCGTCGCGGAAATGGATGGCAAACGCTTTTACGTGCCCTTCTCTGTCCCGGGGGATCAACTTCGTGCATCGATCATAGAAGAACGCGGCGGCGGCACAGTCGCCGCGATCGAGGAAATTATCACCCCCGGACCGGAACGCATCAAGCCTGTTTGCCGTCATTTCGGCACCTGCGGCGGGTGCAGCCTGCAGCATCTCGCGCCGGCCTTCACCGCGAACTGGAAACGACAGCGGATCATTGATTGCCTCTCCCTCGCAGGCGTTGAGAATGTGGAGATTCTGGAGACGATCACAAGCCCCTTGGGAAGCCGCCGACGCGTTGAATTTATCGCCTCCAAGCGTAAGAAGGGCGTTATGATCGGCTTTCACCTGCGCCGCAGCCACCAGACCTTCGATATCGGCGATTGCCCAGTGATCGATGCAACTCTCCTCGCCCTTGTCAAACCATTGAGAGCCTTGCTGCCACCGCTGCTCCCGCGCAACAGCGAAGCGAAGATCATGGCGACGGTCACGGAGAACGGTCCCGATCTCCTGATCACGGCGGAGAAGGAACTTGATCTAGAAACGCGGGAAGCGCTGGCCGCCTTTACGGACACGCAAAAGCTCGCCCGGATCGCCTGGCGGCAGAGCGCGAAAGAGGTGCCGGAGGTTATCGCCGCTCGCCTCCCCGCAGAGGTCCAGCTTAACAAAGTGCCCGTGGCCCTGCCCCCTGGCAGCTTCCTGCAGGCCAGCAAGGCGGGAGAGACGGCGCTTGCCGATTTCGCCTGCGATGCCCTGATCGAGGCACGGAATATCACCGACCTGTTTGCCGGGGTCGGCAGCCTCACCTTCCCGCTTGCCGTCCATGCCCGCGTACATGCGGTGGAAGGGGATGCGGAGCTGATGAACGGCCTGCAGGCGGCCGCGAACCGTGCAATCCTGCCCATCACATCGGAGACACGTGATCTGTTTCACCGCCCGCTGCTGACGGAGGAATTGAATGCCTTTGACGGCCTTGTCTTCGATCCGCCGCGCGCCGGAGCAAAAGCGCAGGCCGAGGAGATTGCAAAAAGCGATATCCCAACGGTAGTGGCGATTTCCTGCAACCCAGTAACTTTCGCGCGGGATGTCAAAACGCTGATGGATGGAGGATATAGCCTCGGCAAGGTGCTGCCCGTGGACCAGTTTCTCTTCTCACCGCATATCGAGATGGCTGCGGTGCTGAAACGGGACTGAGATCTTATTTCGGCAAAGAGAAGGGTTTGGCCGGCACGGCCTGCACGGCGCCGAAGATCGGCCCACTCACATAATCAACCTGCATTTTGAACGCTGCGCGCGCCAGCGCATCGTTATCAACCGACCGCCAGATGCATTTCTTCTTGTTCTGCTTGGCGCGTTTGAAAAATGCGTCGATCTCCGACAGTTCCAGGCTTTCATGTCCCGCAAGCGTCATGGCAAGAATGGGAAGGTCACGAATGGCGTCAAATTCATTCCAGCTCGGCCCGACCTCGAACGTGAACCCGAGCACAAGCTGGCGCAGCGAGGTGAAAATCTGGCGATAACGGCTGTTCGGCACACCCGCCGCGATATCCTGCACATTCAAAACAAGGTGCCATTCGGTATAGTCCGGTAAGGATGCGAGAATGCGCGCATATTTGCTCCGGAAGTAGCTGTTCGCCAAAGTCTCGAAGTGAACGGGAAGGAAAATAACTGGCTTGTTCCCGGCTCCGCCGAGCTTCTCGAAGATCGTTCCCGTCTCACGTAAAATCACGCAATCCATTTCCGCACGTAGCCGCGGCGACTCGTTAAACAGCGGATCATTCGCCGTCACGTCCGTCTGGTCGTCATCGGTATTCGTCATGCTAAGCGCTTCATACATGCCGATAAAGCCCTTGCGTCGGTTGATCAGCGGACGGAAGCGGACGTTAAGCTCGGTTTCATGTTCCTGAAAAACGCGCTCCTCTCTCTCCTTTGCCTTGACGATGGCCGCGCGGAAACATTTAACCAGCCCGTCAAGGGATTTGATTTTATCGAGCCCGTCAAAATCCTCGATTTTGAGCATCGCCGCTTCGATAGAGATCAGTTCCCCACCCGGTAGTTCGCCGAACAGTTTGTTGACCAGATCCTGTGCAATGGTTTTAGAACGTTCCAGTGCCTCCTCGCGCGTGGCATCTGCGAATAGAAGAGCGAAATGCCCATCATTGAGGGGGACAAACACGTCATGACGGTCGAGCTTGCGGCTAATAAAGGCTTCCGCAATTTCCATCACGTTTTTCTTGATGCTGCCCCACTGCTCGGCATATTGTGCCTTCACTTCATCAAGGCCAATAATCTGGATGCTGCCAGTAATCAGATTTTCAAGGGCTTCGTGGTAGGTCTTGCCGAAAGGCCTTAAGAAACTGGTGGCTTCACCGATTTCATAATGCTTCACTTCTCCGGCAGCAGAATCCGGTTTTTGGTCTTCCGTCGTTCTACCCTGGTTAAAGTAGTCGGGATTGATACCCGAGCGATGCCCGATTTGGTTCCGCATCCTCACCTTTTCTCTAACAGCACCCAGTAAATTCATAATTTCCATAGGGCGAACCCTAACGATGAATTTTGTCAGAATAGAGTGTAGAAAAGGTTAATTCGATGGCCAGGAACATGCTATTCCGGCGCAATAAATCATCAGTTGCGCCCTGCCTGAAGGAGCGCTATTTTGCAGCGAATATCAGGGCTGAATACCGCAGAAACGAACGAATAATGGTAGAAACTCCACATTTTCTTGATACTACAGGCCTGAGCTGCCCGTTGCCTGTCCTCAAGGCGAGAAAGGCAATGAAGGCATTAAAGGACGGAGAGCGATTGAAAGTACATGCGACCGACCCGGCCTCAACTATCGATTTCCGGCATTTCTGCGATGTCAGCGGCTATCTGCTTGAAAATATGAGTGAAAGTGATGGCCTGTTCGAATATATCATCGTCAAATCGGCGAAGCCTTAACTAGCTGGCGTTCCCGTACCCTTCGTCTCCATTAGTGAGCGCATGCCCGTCCTTATAACCGGTGGGCGGGACAAAGGGATCTGGTTCTGCTGCGCCAATACCCCGATAGACCGACATGGACGGGAAGGCAAAACCAGTGCCCGCCTGTTCAACGATGCCCTTGATCGCATAGGCAAAGTCCTGCTTGATATCGAGCCATTCTCCCCATTTTGTCGTCTTGGTGAAGCAATAGATCATGATATCGATACTGCTGGAGTTGAAACTGTCGGTCACCACGAACATCAGCGCCTCTCCCGGCTGGGCAAAGTCCTTGTTTCCAACAAGATAGCTCTGGATGTTTTCCGTGACTTCCTGAAGTTGCGCCACGGTCGTTGAATATTCCAGACCGATTTTCCAGTAAATGCGCCGATGGGTCATTTCCGAGAAGTTCGTCACGGCCTTATCCGCAAATACCGCGTTGGGGACGATGGTGATCGCCTTGTCAAATCGGCGTATCACCGTGGACCGGAAGCCGATTTTCTCGACCGTTCCCTCGACAACAGCATCAACAAGGACCCAATCTCCCGCCTTGAACCGTTTCTCGGCAAGGATCAGGAAGCCGCTGATCAGGTTTTTAAACAAGGCCTGCGCGCCGAGGGCGACGGCGACACCCACGATACCGAAACCGGCAATAATCGGCCCGACCTGTATGCCCCAGA